>JAURXG010000316.1 GCA_030654555.1 Aquabacterium sp. | reverse complement strand
GGTAGCCCTTGGTGGCCGGCGGCTCGCCGATGGCCAGCGCGATCTCGCGCTGCGCCATCGCGTAGCGTGTCAGGCTGTCCATCAGCAGCAGCACGTGGCGGCCCTGGTCGCGGAAGTGCTCGGCCACCGCGGTGGCGTAGGTGGCGCCCTGCATGCGCACCAGCGGCGGCGCGTCGGCCGGGGCGGCCACCACCACGCTGCGCGCCAGGCCGTCCTCGCCGAGGATGTCCTCGATGAATTCCTTGACCTCGCGGCCGCGCTCGCCGATCAGGCCGACCACGATCACGTCGGCCTCGGTGTAGCGCGCCATCATGCCCAGCAGCACGCTCTTGCCCACGCCGGTGCCGGCAAACAGCCCCAGGCGCTGGCCGCGGCCCACGGTGAGCAGCGCGTTGATGGCGCGCACGCCGGTGTCCAGCGGGGTGCGCACCGGGTCGCGCTCCATCGCGTTGATCGGCCGGCGCACCATCGGCTCGTTGCGCACATGCTTGAGCGGCCCCAGCCGGTCCATCGGCACGCCGTGGGCGTCGACCACGCGGCCGAGCAGGCCGTCGCCCACGGCCAGGTGCAGGCCGCGGTCTTCGCTGCGGCGCCACAGCGCGTTGTCGCGGCCCAGCAGCGGCGGTGCGTGCTGAATCCCGCGCGGGCTGACCTGCGCGCCGCTGCTCAGGCCCTGCAGCTCGCCGGTGGGCATCAAGAAGGCGCGGTCGCCGTTGAAGCCCACCACCTCGGCCAGCACCCGCGCGCCGGCGTCGCCGTGCACCTCGCACACCGCGCCCACCGGGGCGCGCACGCCGGCGGCCTCGAGCACCAAGCCGGTGACGCGCACCAGCGTGCCGTGGGTCTGCAGCGGCGTGTGCACCGCGGCATAGGCCTCGAGGTCGTCGAGGTAATGCGCCCAGCGTTGCTGGCGGGGCGTCGCCGCCGGCTTGGCCGCACCGGGTTCGACGCTCATGCATCGTCTCCTTCGACCGGGCCGTCGCGCTCGTCGTCTTCCCAGGCCACGCCGGTGCCCAGCGACAGGATCGCCTGGGCCCAGCGCGTGGGCACGCGCGCGTCGATCACGCCGGCGTCCGATTCGACCCGGCAGCCGCCGCGCGCCATCGACGGCAGGCTCACCAGCCGCGCCCCGCGGGCGGCCAGCGCCTCGTCGCAGCCCTGGGCCACCAGCGCATGGTCGTCGGGGTGCACCTGCACGGTGATGTGGCGCGCGCTCATCAGCACCGCGTCGACGGCCTCCTGGGCCACCTGCACCACCAGCGCCGGGCGGTGGACCAGCTCGCTGCGCACCACCTGGCGGGCCAGTTCGGTGGCCACCCGGGCGACGCCGGCGGCCAGTTGCTGTTCCAGCTGGTTCAGCTCGCGGTCCAGCGAGGCCAGCACCTGGGTGAGCTGGCCGCTGACCTGCAGGGCGAAACTTTCCTTGAAGCTGTCCAGCGCGACCAGGCCGTCGCGGTAGCCGTCCTGGTAGCCCTGCTGGCGTGCCGCGGCCACCTGCACGGCCATCTCGGCCTGCAGGTCGGCATGCAGTTCGGCCAGCGTCGGCTGGGCATCGAGCGTGATCTCGACCTCGGACGCCGCCGTGGCCGGGGCCGCTGCACTGGCAAAGCCAGCGGCGTCCGGCCAGGGCGGCGCTGGTGGCCCGGCCGGCTGCTCGCCCTCGGCGGCGGCCCACACCTGGGCCATCGGCGAGCCCGGCTGCACCGGTTGCGCAAACGACGCCGCACCGCCGAAGGCATCGGGCATCCAGGCCGAAAAATCCTGCAGCTCCTCGCGCGGGATGAAGCGGGTGTAGGGCACGCCGCCACGCGAATTGGCCGGCGGCGGCACCTGGCGTGCCAGGTTCTCGCGGCGCGGGTCTCGTCTAGAGGAATTCATCCGCGCCTCCGGTGGCGAGCACGATCTGGCCTTCCTCGACCAGGCGGCGCACGATCTTCAGGATCTCCTTCTGCTCGGTCTCGACATCGGACACCCGCACCGGGCCGCGGCCGTCCAGGTCTTCCTTGAGCGTCTCGGCGGCGCGGCTGGACATGTTGCGGAAGACCTTCTCGCGCATCTCCGGCATCGCCCCCTTGAGCGCCAGCACCAGCGATTCGCTCTGCACTTCCTTCAGCACGGCCTGCACGCCCTTGTCGTCGAGCTTGATCAGGTCGTCGAAGCCGAACATGTTGTCCATCAGCTTCTGGGCCAGGTCGGGATCGCTCTCGCGCACGTAGTCGAGCACGCTGGTTTCCAGCGCGCTGCCCAGCAGGTTGATGATCTCGGCCGCCGGCTTGACCCCGCCCAGCGAGGCCTTGCGCATCTTGTCGCCACCGGCCAGCACGTTGCTCATGACCTCGTTCAGGTCCTTCAGCGCGGCGGGCTGGATGCCGTCCAGCGTGGCGATGCGCACCATCACCTCGTTGCGCTGGCGCTCGGTGAAGAACTTCATGATCTCGCTGGCCATGTCGGGCTCCAGGTGCACCAGGATGGCGGCGACGATCTGCGGGTGTTCGTTGCGCAGCAGCTCGGCGACGGTGCCCGGGTCCAGCCACTTCAGGCCCTCGATGCCGGTGACGTCGCTGCCCTGCAAGATGCGGTCGATCAGCAGGTTGGCCTTGTCCTCGCCCAGCGCCTTGCGCAGCACCGACTTGACATACTCGTCGGTGTCGGCCACCAGGGTGTGGGACTCCTGGGCGTCGGCGGCAAAGCGATCCAGCACCCGGGTCAGCCGCTCGCGCGGCACGATCTTCAGCCGGGCGATGGTTTCGCCCAGCCGCTGCACCTCCTTGGGCGCCAGGTGCTTGAAGACCTCGGCGGCTTCTTCCTCGCCGATCGACATCAGCAGGATGGCTGCTTCTTCTACGCCGTTGTCGTCCATGAGTCTCTCGTGAGGGTGTGGCGGGGGTGTTGCGGCGGCTAGGGCGGCGGA
>JAURXG010000305.1 GCA_030654555.1 Aquabacterium sp. | reverse complement strand
CCGATCGTGCTGGAGCGTGGCAAGGCCGTGCGCGAGCGCACCAAGGACACCTGGGGCCTGTGGCGACAGGGCGTGCTCGACCCCGAATCGAACGTGCAGTTCGGCGAGGGCGGCGCAGGCACCTTCAGCGACGGCAAGCTGTGGAGCCAGATCAGCGACCCGCGCCACCTCACGCGCAAGGTGCTGAACGAGTTCGTCAAGGCCGGCGCACCCGAGGAGATCCTCTACGTCGCCAAGCCGCACATCGGCACCTTCCGGCTGGTGGGCGTGGTCGAGAAGATGCGCGCGCAGATCGAGGCACTGGGCGGCGAGATCCGCTTCCAGCAGCGGGTGGTCGACCTGCTGGTGGACGTGGCGCCGTCGCAGGGCGGGGCCCCTGCGACCCGGCATGTCCGGGGTCTGGTGCTCGCCAGCGGCGAGCAGCTGCGCGCCGACCAGGTGGTGCTGGCGCTGGGCCACAGCGCCCGCGACACCTTCGCGATGCTGCAGCAGCGTGGCGTGCACCTCGAGGCCAAGCCGTTCTCGGTGGGCTTCCGCATCGAGCATCCTCAGAGCCTGATCGACCGTGCGCGCTTCGGCCCCAGCGCCGGCCACCCCATCCTGGGCGCGGCCGACTACAAGCTGGTGCACCACGCCGGCAACGGCCGCGCGGTCTACAGCTTCTGCATGTGCCCGGGCGGCACCGTGGTGGCGGCCACCTCCGAGACCGGCCGCGTGGTGACCAACGGCATGAGCCAGTATTCACGCAACGAGCGCAATGCCAACGCCGGCATCGTGGTCGGCATCGCGCCGGCCGACTACCGCCAGCAGCCCGGCGACGGCCCGGTCAACCCGCTCGACGGCGTGGCCTTCCAGCGCCACTGGGAGTCGCGCGCCTTCGAGCTGGGCGGTGGTGGCTACCAGGCGCCGGGCCAGCTGGTGGGCGACTTCATCAAGGGCCAGCGCTCGACCGTGCTCGGCAGCGTGCTGCCCTCGTACCAGCCCGGCGTCACGCTGACCGATCTGGCCCAGCCGGGCCGCGGCAGCCTGCCCGGCTACGCGCTGGCGGCGATCCGCGAGGCGCTGCCGGCCTTCGAGCGCCAGATCAAGGGCTTCTCGATGCCCGACGCGGTGCTCACCGGCGTGGAGACCCGCACCTCGTCGCCGCTGCGCATCACGCGGGGCCGCGACCACCAGAGCCTGAACACCGCCGGCCTGTACCCGGCGGGCGAGGGCGCGGGTTATGCCGGCGGCATCATGTCGGCCGGGGTCGACGGCATCGAGGTGGCCGAGGCGCTGGGCGCCAGGCTGCTGGCGCAGGCTGCCACCCCGCCGGCCTGAGCCAGCCCGGTTAAGGCCCTCAAAAGGGCTGGTTACCGAAAAGAGAATGGCGCCGCGCCCGGGCGGGCCGCACAGTAGGGGATCGAACTCCACGGCCGTCCCCGGCCCTGTGCGCCCATGACCGACCACCGCTTTTCCGACATCCGCGACGCCGTGCGCGCCCTCTGCGCCGAGTTTCCCGACGCCTACCACCGCGAGGTCGACTCGCGCCGCGCCTACCCCGAGGCCTTCGTCGACGCGCTGACCAAGGCCGGCTGGATGGCTGCGCTGATCCCGCAGGAGTACGGCGGCTCGGGGCTGGGCCTGGCCGAGGCCTCGGTGATCATGGAAGAGATCAACCGCGCCGGCGGCAACTCGGGCGCCTGCCACGGCCAGATGTACAACATGGGCACGTTGCTGCGCCACGGCAGCGCGGTGCAGAAGGCGCTGTACCTGCCCAAGATCGCCACCGGCGAGCTGCGCCTGCAGAGCATGGGCGTGACCGAGCCCACCACCGGCACCGACACCACCAAGATCAAGACCATGGCCGTCAAGAAGGGCGATCGCTATGTGGTCAACGGCCAGAAGGTGTGGATCTCGCGCATCCAGCATTCCGACCTGATGATCCTGCTGGCGCGCACCACGCCGCTGGCCGACGTCAAGAAGAAGAGCGAGGGCATGTCGATCTTCATCGTCGACCTGCGTGAGGCCATCGGCAAGGGCCTGGACGTGCGGCCGATCCCCAACATGGTCAACCACGAGACCAACGATCTGTTCTTCGAGAACCTGGAGATTCCCGCCGAGAACCTGATCGGCCAGGAAGGCCAGGGCTTCAAGTACATCCTCGCCGGGCTGAACGCCGAGCGCACGCTGATCGCCGCCGAGTGCATCGGCGACGGCCGCTGGTTCATCGACCGTGTCAGCGCCTACGTGAAGGACCGCCTCGTCTTCGGCCGCCCGATCGGCCAGA
>JAURXG010000295.1 GCA_030654555.1 Aquabacterium sp. | reverse complement strand
GGTAGCGGCGCATGTGGTCGGCGCTCAGGCCCACCGTCTCGAGCAGCTGCACGATGCGCGCGTCGTAGTCGGCGCGTGTCTTGGTGAGCTTGTGGATGGTCAGGGCCTCGCCGATGATGGCCGAGACCGTCATGCGCGGGTTCAGGCTGGCAAAGGGATCCTGGAAGATGATCTGCATGTCGCGCGCCAGCGCACGCAGCTGATCCTTGTCGGCATGGGTGACGCTCTTGCCCTCGAACCACACCTCGCCCGAGGTCGGCTCGATCAGGCGCAGGATGCAGCGGCCGGTGGTGCTCTTGCCGCAGCCGCTCTCGCCCACCACGCCCAGCGTCTCGCCCGCCGGCAGTTCGAAGCTGACGCCGTCCACGGCATGCACCTGGCCCACGGTGCGGCTGAGCAGCCCGCCGCGGATGGGAAAGCGCTTGACCAGGTTCTGCACCTTCAGCAGCGGCGGGCTGCCGGCGGTGGTGGCGGTGAGGGAGGTGTCACCGCTCATGCCAGGGCACTCTCGAGGATGCAGGCCACCTTGTGGCCGGGGGTCACCTCGCGCAGCGGCGGCGTGGCCGTGCTGCAGGCCGGCATCACGTGCTTGCAGCGGCCGGCGAAGCGGCAGCCGGGGGCGGGGGCTATCAGCTTGGGCACGGTTCCGGGGATGGCTTCGAGCCGCACCTTGTGCACGGCCGCGGTGTCGATGCGCGGGATGCTGCGGATCAGGCCCTGGGTGTAGGGGTGGCGCGGGTGTGCGAACAGGTCTTCGGCGCTGGCTTCCTCGACCACCTGGCCGGCATACATCACCACCACCTTCTGCGCCACCTCGGCCACCACGCCCATGGCGTGGGTGATCAGCAGCACGGCCATGCCCAGGCGGTCTTTCAGCTCCTGCATCAGGTCGAGGATCTGGGCCTGGATGGTGACATCGAGCGCGGTGGTGGGCTCGTCGGCGATCAGCAGCTTGGGGTTGCAGGCCAGCGCGATGGCGATCATCACCCGCTGGCGCATGCCGCCCGAGAACTGGTGCGGGTAGTCCATCACCCGGCGCTCGGGCGTGGGGATGCGCACCAGGCGCAGCATCTCGACCGCGCGGTCGAGCGCGTCCTTGCGCGACAGGCCCTCGTGCAGGCGCACGCTCTCGGCGATCTGCTCGCCCACGGTGTAGACCGGGTTCAGCGAGGTCATCGGCTCCTGGAAGATGATCGCGATCTCCTTGGCGCGGATCTTCTGCATCGCCTCGGGCGGCAGCGGCACCAGGTCACGCCCCTGCCACAGCACCTGGCCGGCCACGATCTTGCCGGGCGGCATGTCGATGAGCTTGAGCACGGTCTTGGCGGTCACGCTCTTGCCGCAGCCGCTCTCGCCGACCACGCACACCGTCTCGCCGGCCTCGATGCTGATGTCCACGCCGTCGACCGCGTGCAGCCAGCCGTCGTCGGTCTTGAAGTGGGTCTTGAGACCGCGGATGTCGAGCAGGGGCATGGTCGGAGGTCAGAGCACGCGTCTGGGATCGAGCGCGTCGCGCAGGCCGTCGCCGATGAAGTTGATGGTCAGCACGGTGAGAAAGATCGCCAGGCCGGGGAACACCGCCCAGTGCAGGGCCAGGTCCATGTAGTCGCGGCTGTCGTAGAGGATGCGGCCCCAGGTGGGGATGTCGGGCGGGAAGCCCAGGCCCAGGAAGCTGAGCGTGCTCTCGGCAATGATGGCGGCGGCCACGTCGATGGTGGCGGCCACGATCACCGGCCCCAGGCTGTTGGGCAGGATGTGCCGCACCACCTGGCGCGTGGTGCTGGCGCCCAGCGCGCGCGCGGCCTCGACGAACTCCTTCTCGCGCAGGCTGAAGAACTGGGCCCG
>JAURXG010000272.1 GCA_030654555.1 Aquabacterium sp. | reverse complement strand
CCTGGCGCAGCGACCTGGCGCGGGGCGCGCACAGCACCGACCGCGAGGCGCTGCAGACCCTGCTCGACGGCCTGCCACTGCCGCTGCTGGCCGCCGCCGACGCGCCCGCACTGGCCGGCATGGGTCTGCACACGCTGGGCGATCTGCGCCGCCTGCCGCGCGACGGCCTGGCCCGGCGCTTCGGCCCGGCGCTGCTGGCGGCCATCGACCAGGCCCGCGGCCATGCCCCCGAGGCCCATGCCTGGCTCACGCTGCCACCGCGTTTTGCCAGCCGGCTCGAGCTGATGGCCCGTGCCGACACCAGCGCCCAGGTGCTGGCCGGCGCGCGGGTGCTGTTGGCCCGGCTGGTGGCTTGGGGCCAGGCGCACCAGTCGCGCATCGCCCGCTTCACGCTGGTGATGCACCACGAGCCGCGCCACCGCAGCGACAGCACCGCGCCCACCGAGACTGCGCTGCTGATCGCCCCGGCCCAGCCGGCGGCCGACGCCGATCACCTGCACAGCCTGCTGGCCGAGCGCCTGGGCCGGCTGCCGCTGCCCGCACCGGCGCTCGAACTCAGCCTGCGCTGCGAGCACCTGGTGGCCGCCGACGCCCCCAACGGCGAGCTGTTCGCCAGCGCCGCCAGCCAGCGCGAGGGCCTGGCGCGGCTGGTCGAGCGCCTGCAGGCCCGGCTGGGCGTCGAGCAGGTGCAGCGCTGCGTGCCGGTGGCCGACCACCGCCCCGAATGCAGCACCCGCTGGCTGCCGGCCGATGCGGCCCGGCTGGGCACAGCCACGCCGGGCATCGACGACGCCCTGGCCAGCGCCGGCGTGCTGGGGCCCCAGCCGCTGTGGCTGCTGCCACAACCGCAGGCGCTGACCGAGCGCCACCAGCAACCGCTGCTCGACGGCCAGCCGCTGCAGTTGCTGGCCGGCCCCGAACGGCTGGAAACCGGCTGGTGGGACGCCCAGGGCCCGGCGGTGCGCGACTACTTCATCGCCCAGGCCGCCAGCGGCGCGCTGGTGTGGGTCTACCGCCACCGGCTGCCGGTCGACGACGGCGGACCGGGCTGGTTCCTGCAGGGGCTGTTTGCGTGAGGCGTCCGGCAGAACTCGGCTCGTTGCAGCCGTCCATCCCGATCGCGCTGATCCTGCCCCGCTCTACTCGGCGCGCATCCGGCGCAGCACCAGCAGGCCGAACCCCGCCGCACCGACCAGCAAGGCGGCGACGAAGGCCGGGCTTGCCGCGTTGCCGAGCACCTGCGCGGCGTCGCGCAGCAGCAGGGCGGGCAGATCGGGCAGGGCGGCGGTAACGCCCTCGGGGCTGTCGAAGTGCATGCCCTTGAAGGAATGGGTGGCCAGCAGCGCATTCAGGGCCTCCGTGGCCATGCGGTCGAGCGCGGGCTTGACCACCGCCACCGGCAACTGGCGATCCAGCCACTGCACGCCCACGACCAGCGTGGCCACCACCACCGGCACCGCCCAGCGCTTGAGCCAGGCCGACGCGGCCATGGTCAGCAGCAGCAGCGGCGACAACCAGGCCACCGCCAGCAGCAGGCCCAGTAGCATGCGCGCGGTCATCACCAGCACGGCCGGCAACAGCATCCACCATGGCTGCGTCAGCCAGGCCCCCAGGCCCAGATGGCTGCTGATGGCCACCAGCGCCACCAGCTGCGCGCCCAGCACCCCGGCCGTCAGCGCCAGCCCGGGCAGCACCAGCAGGTGCATCAGCACCGTGGCCCCCACGCTCTGCACATGGCTGGTGGGCAACGAACGCCAGAACTCGATCGACCGGTCCTGCACGTCGCGCCGGGCCAGCCCGGGCAGTTGGGCCAACACCGCCAGACAGGCCAGCACGAAGGTCAGCAGGCCGGTGGCGAAGGTCCAGCCCAACGTCTGCAGGGCCACCGGCAACTGGTGCAGCTCGCTGATCACGGCCGCGTCGCCATCGATCTTGACCTGCAGGCCCCGGCCGTCGAACAGGCTGAGCACCAGCATCAGCAAGGTCGGCACGGCCATCACCACCAGCCAGCCGATGCGGTGCTGCATCCATTCGCGCTTCATCAGGGTGAAGAATCGGTCCATGGTGGGGCTCCTCACAGGCCTTGGGTGCGGTTGATCTCGGGCTGGCGCGTCAGCGCCACGAACAGGTCGACCAGGCTGGGCCGCAGCCGCTGGCCCAGCGCGGCCACCTCGGGCGGTGGCGCGCCGTCGAACAGCGCCGCGCTGCCGCCCTGCACCCGGTAACGCAGCAGCGGGTGCGCCGCGGCCATCGCGTCGGCAGCGGCGGCATCGTGGCCCAGTGCGGTGAAGCGCTGCTCGATGTCGGCCAGCGGGATGGACAGCACCAGCTTGCCCTCGTTGAGCATCAGCACGTCCGACAGCAAGGCCTCCACCTCTTCCACCTGGTGCGTGGAGATCAGCACGCTGCGCTCGCCGTCGCACCATTCGTCGATCAGCATCTCGTAGAAGGCCTTGCGCGACAGCACGTCCAGCCCCAGCGTGGGCTCGTCGAGGATCAGCAGCCGGGCGTCGATGGCCGCCACCAGCGCCAGGTGCAGCTGCACCACCATGCCCTTGGACAGGTTCTTCACCTTGTCGCCCAGCGCCACGCTGGTGCGCCGCAACAGCGTGCGGGCGCGCTCGGCCGAGAACCTGGGGTGCAGCCCGCTCATCAGCTCGATCAGCTGAGCGGCCGTGGCCCAGCCCGGCAGGATCGCCACGTCGGGGATGTAGGCCAGCGATTCGAGCAACTGCACACGCTGGCGGCGCGGATTCAGCCCCAGCACGTTCAGGCTGCCTTCGGCCTCGATCAGGCCCACCAGCGCCTTCATCAGCGTGGTCTTGCCCGCGCCGTTGTGGCCCAGCAGGCCCACCACGCGGCCCTTGGGCACGCTGAAGCTCACGTCGTCCAGCGCCGTCTTGCGGCCGTAGCGCACGCGCAGGCCTTGCGCCTGGATCAAGCTGTCCATCTCATTCCTCCCACTTCAAGTCGTTGGCGGTGATGCCCAGCCGGCGCAGGCGCTCGCGCAGCAGTGGCCATTCGTTGTGCAGGAACCGCTCGCGCGCGGCCTGGCGCAGGCGGTCGCGGGCCCCGGGGCGCACGTAGATGCCCAGCCCGCGCCGGGTCTCGAGCAGGCCGTCCTCGTCCAGCGCCTGCAGCGCCCGGCTGACCGTCAGCGGGTTCAGCAGGTAGCGGCTGGCCAGGGCACGCACCGAGGGCATGGGCTCGCCTTCGGTCAGTTCGCCGTCCAGCAGCCGGGCGGCCAGGCGGTCGGCCAGTTGCTGGTAGATGGGCAGTTGGTGATCCCAGGTCTGCATGCGCTGATCCGGTGTGTTGCTGATGTAGCACACCATATCGCCACCGGGTGCCCTGGCCCAAGCGACTTGCGACGATCTGCGTCAAGGGGCGACGGGCTGCAGCGCCGCGCCGATCGCCCACCTTCGTATGATCCCCGGCATGAACATCATCATCCTCGGCGCCGGCCGGGTGGGCGAGAGTGTGGCCGAGAGCCTGGTGTCGGAGAAGAACGACATCACCGTCATCGACACCAGCCCGCAGCGCCTGCGCGAGCTGCAGGAGCGGCTCGACCTGCGCGGCGTGGCCGGCAACGGCATCCAGCCGTCGGTGCTGGAGGCCGCCGGCGCGCGCGACGCCGACATGCTGATCGCCTGCGCCTCCGCCGACGAGACCAACCTGGTGGCCTGCAAGGTGGCGCACGACCTCTTCAGCATCCCCACGCGCATCGCGCGGGTGCGCTCGCCCGAGTTCGCGCGGGGCAGCAAGCTGATGGGCGCCGAGGGCTTTGCGGTCGACGAGATCCTCTGCCCCGAGGAATCGGTCACCCGCACCATCGGCAAGCTGATCGAATACCCCGAGGCACTGCAGGTGCTGGAGTTCGCCGGCGGTGCGGTCAGCCTGATCGCGGTGCGCGCGGTCACCGGCGGGCCGATGGTGCGCCACATCATCTCCGAGCTGCCGCAGCTGGTGCCGCAGGTCGAGATGCGCTTCGTCGCCATCTACCGCAAGGACGACAACGGCCACGACCAGCGCGTGGTCTGCGACGGCACCACGCGCATCGAGCCGGGCGACGAGGTCTTCGTGCTGGCCGCCACGCGCGACATCCGCCGGGTGCTGGAGTCGCTGCGCCAGCGCGACGAGCCGGTGCGCCGCGTGATGATCGCCGGCGGCGGCCGCGTGGGCCTGCGCCTGGCCCGCATGATCCAAGACGACTGCCGGCTCAAGCTGATCGAGCCCGACCTCGTGCGCTGCGAGTACCTGACCACCCAGCTCGACAGCCATGTGCTGGTGCTGCAGGGCGACTCGACCGACGAGGACCTGCTGGAACGCGAGCAGGTGCACGACGTCGACCTGTTCATCGCCCTGACCAACGACGACGAGGACAACATCATGTCCTGCCTGCTGGCCAAGCGCATGGGCGCCAAGCGGGTGCTGGCGCTGATCAACCGCCGCGCCTACGCCGACCTGGTGCAGGGCACGCAGATCGACATCGCGCTGAGCCCGTCGCAGACGGTGATCGGCGAGTTGCTGGCCTACGTGCGCCGCGGCGACGTCGAGGCCGTCTACAGCCTGCGCCGCGGTGCGGCCGAGGCGCTGGAGGCGGTGGCGCGTGGCGACCGCAAGACCTCGCGCGTGGTGGGCCGGCGCATCGACGAGATCACGCTGCCCGCCGGCGCGCAGATCGGCGCCATCGTGCGCGGCGGCGAGGCTAGCGAGGGTGACGACGAGGCCCCCAAACTGCGCCAGGTGATCATCCCGCACCACGACACGGTGATCGAGCGCGACGACCATGTCATCGTCTTCGTGCCACGCAAGCGCCAGGTGCGCGAGGTGGAGAAGCTGTTCCAGGTCGGCGCCACCTTCCTCTTCTAGACCGCTCGATGACGTCTCCGTTGGCTGTTGTTGCCCTGGTCGGGCGCATGGTGGTGCTGTTCTCGGCGCTGATGCTGGTGCCGCTGGCCTTTGCGCTGGCCGAGGACGATCCGGCCAAGCGGGCCTTCATCACCGCCATCCTGATCACGCTGGGCGCGGGCGTGCTGATGAGCCTGGCCACGCGCAGCTTCCGGCGCGAGCTGCAGCCCCGCGACGGCTTCGTGCTGGTGAGCCTGACCTGGCTGTTCCTGCCCGCCTTCGGGGCGCTGCCGCTGTGGCTGGCGGTGCCCGGCATCAGTGCGACCGATGCCTACTTCGAGGCGATGTCGGGCTTCACCGCCACCGGCGCCACGGTACTCAGCGGGCTGGATGCACTGCCGCTGAGCGTGAACGTGTGGCGCTGCTTCCTGATGCTGGTGGGCGGGCTGGGCATCATCGTGCTGGCGGTGGCCATCCTGCCGATGCTGGGCGTGGGCGGGGCACAGCTGTTCCGGGCCGAGACCGCCGGCCCGCTCAAGGACCAGAAGCTCACCCCGCGCATGGCCGACACCGCGCGCGGGCTGTGGACGGTCTATTTCGTCTTCTCGCTGGCCTGCTTCTTCGCCTACCGCTGGGCCGGCATGAGCTGGCCCGATGCCTTCATGCACATGTGCACGACGATGGGCCTGGGCGGCTTCTCGTCGCACGACGCCAGTTTCGGCTACTGGAACTCGCCGCTGATCGAGGGCGTGTCGGTGGTCTTCATGATGCTGGCTGGCGTGAGCTTCGCGCTGTACTTCGCGGCCTGGCGCCAGCGCTCGCTGAAGGTGCTGTGGCAGAACATCGAGGTGCGCGCCTTCTATGGCGTGGTGATCGCCAGCGTGGCGCTGATCTCGATGTACCTCACCGTCAACGGCGTGTTCCCCAGCTTCGAGGAATCGTTTCGGCACACGGTGTTCCACGTCGTCTCGTTGGCCACCACCACCGGCTATGCCGCGCACGACTACGCGCAGTGGCCGGTGTTCGCGCCGCTGTGGATGATCCTGCTGGGCTGCTTCGCCACCTGCGCGGGCTCGACCGGCGGCGGCATCAAGATGGTGCGCATGCTGCTGCTGTTGAAGCAATCGCAGCGCGAGCTGGTGCGCATCGTGCACCCCAACGTGGTCAACCCGGTGGTGCTGGCCGGCAACGCCGTCAGCCCGCACGTGATGCAGAGCGTGATCGCCTTCATGATGATCTACGGCGCCACGCTGACCGGCTTGACGATGGTGCTGCTGTTTTCGGGCCTGGACGTGGTGACCGCCTTCACCGCGGTGGTCGCCAGCGTCAACAACATCGGCCCGGGCCTGGGCGAGGTGGGGCCGGCGGTCAACTTCGGCGGGCTCAGCGACTTCCAGACCTGGGTCTGCACCTTCGCGATGCTGCTGGGCCGGCTGGAGCTGCTGAGCCTGCTGGTGCTCTTCACGCCCCAGTTCTGGAGGAACTGACGTTCACATCGACGTGTCGAGCATGGCCCGGTAGTCATCGCGGGTGGCGATGCGCGGGTTGGTCTTGTGGCAGTGGTCGGCC
>JAURXG010000267.1 GCA_030654555.1 Aquabacterium sp. | reverse complement strand
AGGCTGGGCTGGCTGCCGTCGAGGAAACGCCGCGCCACGCCGCCCGGCTCCGCCGCGTCCAGCGCCAGCGCATCGCGGCGGCTGCAGTGCTTGAGGATGCCCTCGCGCGTCTCGAAGCTCAGGTTCAGCCCGTCGAAGGCCGGGTAGCGGATCTCGAGCCGGTCGACCACCCGCAGGCTCTGCAGGTTGTGCTCGAAGCCGCCGTGCGCCTGCATGCAGTCGTGCAGCGCGTCCTGCCCGGCGTGGCCGAAGGGCGTGTGGCCCAGGTCGTGCGCCAGCGAGATGGCCTCGACCAGGTCCTCGTTCAGCCCCAGCCCGCGGGCGATCGAGCGGCCCAGCTGCGCCACCTCCAGCGAGTGCGTCAACCGGGTGCGGAACAGGTCGCCCTCGTGGTTGATGAAGACCTGCGTCTTGTAGACCAGCCGCCGGAAGGCCGTGCTGTGCACGATGCGGTCGCGGTCGCGCTGGAAGGCGTCACGCAGCCGCACCGGCGGCTCGGGGTGGCGCCGGCCGCGGCTGGCCGCGGCTTGGCTGGCGCAGGGGGCCAGGTCCATGGCCATGGCCGTGCCCGTCGGATCAGGCGGCCGCGGCGTGTGCCGCGATCACCTCGCCCACCAGCGCATCGGGCGCCGGCCGCACCGCCGCGCGGCCCAGGCCGTCGATCACGACGAAGCGGATCTCGCCGCCTTCGGCCTTCTTGTCGACGCGCATCAGGTCCATCCAGCGCGCCAGCGGCAGCACCGACAGCGGCGGTGCCTGCACCGGCAGGCCGGCGCGCTGGCACAGCTGCCTCAGGCGCGGCACCAGTGCCGCGTCCACCAGCCCCAGCCGCGCCGACAACTCGGCCGCCAGCACCATGCCGCAGCCCACCGCTTCGCCGTGCAGCCAGGCGCCGTAGCCCAGGCCGGTCTCGATCGCGTGGCCGAAGGTGTGGCCGAAGTTGAGGATGGCGCGCAGCCCGCCTTCGCGCTCGTCCTGCCCCACCACATCGGCCTTGATCTCGCACGAGCGGCGCACCGCAAACGCCAGCGCCGCCTTGTCGCGCGCCATCAGCGCATCGAGGTTGGCCTCGATCCAGTCGAGAAACGCGGCATCGGCGATCGGCCCGTACTTGATCACCTCGGCCAGCCCGGCCGACAGCTCGCGCGGCGGCAGCGTGTCCAGCACGTCCAGGTCGCAGACCACCCGTGCCGGCTGGTAGAACGCGCCGATCATGTTCTTGCCCAGCGGGTGGTTGATCGCGGTCTTGCCGCCCACCGACGAATCCACCTGCGCCAGCAGCGTGGTGGGCACCTGCACGAAGGGCACGCCGCGCATGTAGCAGGCCGCGGCAAACCCCGCCATGTCGCCCACCACGCCGCCGCCCAGCGCATACAGCACCGTCTTGCGGTCGCAGCCCGCGCCCAGCAGCTGGTCGTAGATGAGTTCCACCGTGGCCGCGGTCTTGTACTGCTCGCCATCGGGCAGAGCGATCTGCAGCACCCGCCGGTGGCGCTGGGCCAGTTGCGCGGCCAGGCGCTCGGCATACAGCGGTGCCACCGTGGCATTGGTGACGATCAGCGCATCGGCCGACGCCGGCAGCCCGGCCCAGGACGCGGCGTCGACCAGCAGGCCGCAGCCGATGTGGATGTCATAGCTGCGATCGCCCAGGTGGATGGGCACGCGGATCGTGGGCACGGAGGATGCGGCAGCGGTCATGGGGCGGCAGTGTATGCGCGCCCCGAGCGCGGCCGGCGCCGCGTCAACGCCGCGTCAACGCCGCATCAGGCCGCTGGCGGCAGCACCCGCCCCACCGTGGCCGGCACCTGCATCGGATCGACCAGCCCGGCCAGCTCCAGCTGCATCAGCACCATGTTGACCAGCGTGGGCACCGACGGCCGGCCGGTCTCGATGACGAAGTTGGCCGCCTCGCGGTAGAGCGGATCACGCTCACGGTACAGCTCACGCAGCCGCCGCAGCGGATCCTTCACCTGCAGCAAGGGGCGCTGGGTGTCGTGGCGCAGGCGGCGGAACAGCTCCTCGGGCGTGGAGCGCAGGTAGACCACCTGGCAATGGGCCTTCAGCGCCAGGCGGTTGGCCTCGCGCAGCACCGCACCACCGCCGGTGGCCAGCACGATGCCGTGCTGCTGGCACAGCGCCGCGATGGTGTCCTGCTCCAGGTCGCGAAAGGCCGCCTCGCCGTGCTGCTCGAAATACACCCGGATCGAGCCGCCGATGGCGTGCTCGATCTCGTGGTCGCTGTCGACGAAGCGCCAGCCCAAGGCCCGGGCCAGGTGCCGGCCGACCGTGGACTTGCCGCTGCCGGGCATGCCGACCAGGGCCAGCGGGACGGGCCCCGCCGGTGGCTCACCCGGCGCGCCGACTACCTCGCGTTGGTGCACGTGGAGACGTCGGTGCCGAACGGGCTGGTCGCCCCGGCCGGTGCCACCGTCTTGACGCTGAAGTCGCCTGCCAGTCGGTCGAGCGGGAAGTCCTTGAACGACGTGGACTCGGTGCCCGCCACGATGGCCGTGGCCGTCAGCCGCACCCCGATCCAGGGTGCATACAGCTCGGCATAGCGCATCGTGATCGTGGCCGCGCCGTTGCTGTCGGTGGTGACCGTGGACGACGTCAAGGCTGCGACGTTGCCCGGCGTCAGACTGCCATCGCCGTTGGTGTCTTCACCGGCATCCAGGCGGCCGTTGAGGTTGGCGCGGTCTTCGTTCGGGCACTCCTGGTAGGTGATGTACACCCACTGCGACGCCGTCTCGTTCCACTGCATGAAGCCCTTGGCGAAGTAGTTCGGGATCAGCTTGACCGTCACCGGCACGTTGGTCACGCGCACACCGTTGGCATCGGTGACGTAGACCGTCCAGTTCTTCTCGTAGGTCTGCTGGTCGAAGTTGGTGATGGTGTTGCCGGTGCCCAGCGCAATGAACAGCGCGCTCTGGTTCACGGTCATCGCCGCCGTGCCGTTGACGCCGGTGTTCGAGGCCACCGTGCCCTTGAGCAACACCGCACCACTGGCCGTGCTGGTCGCGCCCGACAGGTACTGCACCGTCGCCACGCCGTTGAGGTCGGTCACCGCCGAAGCCTGCTGCAGTGCACCGCCGCTCGGGTCGGCTTGCTGGCTGAAGTTCACTGTGGTGTCGGCCACCGGGTTGCCGTTGGCGTCGATCACCTTGGCCACCAGTTGCGCCTGGTTGTTGGTGGAACCACCCAGGTTGGGTGCCAGCGCGGTAGGCGTCACCTGCAGCACCAGGTTGGCCGGCACCGTCGCGATGAAGTTCAGCGGCAGCGAGGCCTGCACAGGCTGGCCGGACACCGTGGCACTGACCACCGACGAACCGGCAAAGGCCGATTCCAGCGTGAAACTGGCCTGGCCCGCCGCATCCGTGGTGACGGCCGTGATCGGCACCCCCGCCACCTTCGGCGTACCGATGGTGGCCGCGATGTTGAGCGTGGCGCCGGCTTGCGCCACGCCGAGCTTGCGGTAGCGCACGGTCAGCGTCTGCTGTGCGCCCACCACCACCTTCGTACTCGGCAGCGGCGACATGAAAAGCAGCTCCTCGTCGCTGCCGGTCACCGTCAAGGCCACGGGTGGCTGCAGCACGGCACCGGCGCCGGTGACGCTGATCGCGTCCACCCCGGCGCGCGTGGCCTGGTAGACCACGCTGGCCTGACCCGCGCTGTCGGTGACCACAGTGGCCGGCAGGCCGTTGCCCAGCGCGCTGCCCAGGGCCAGCGTGACGTTCGGGATCGGCACGCCCTTGGAATCGGCAGCGCTGAAATTGAGCTGCAGGGTCGAGCCCACCGTGGTGGTGCTGGCACCCGAATAGGTGAGCTTGGTGTTGATGATCGGCACGTTCAACGTCTGGCGCGCGGCGCCCGACACCGCCGTCATCACCGCCGTGCGGTTGCTCTTGTCACTGCCGGCGTCCAGCGTCGCGCGGGCGATGCCATTGACGTCGGTGACCACGGTCTGGTTGCTGATGCGACCCTTGTCGACGCTCCAGCTGACCGGCGCACCCACCTTGGCGATGTTGTTGGCATCCTTGACGAAGGCGCTGATCAGCACCTGGTCGCCACCGGTGCCGATGCTGGGCGACGACGCCAGCAACTCGATCGACGTGGTGGTCGGTGTGATCTGCACCACGACCGTGCCGGTGGCCTGGTTGGGCGCCTGGCCCGACTTGACCGTGATCGTCGCTTCGGGTTGGGTGCGCGTGGCACCAGGCGAGAACACCGCGGTGGCCACGCCGTCGGCATTGGTCACCGAGACCTGGTTGGTCAGGCTGCCAACATCGGCCGTCCAACTGACCGACGCACCAGGAATGGTGGCGTTGGCCGGATCCTTCACCGTCGCGGTGATGACGACCGTGCCGCCATCCGTCCCGACGGCAGGCGCGCTGCTGCTCACGACCACGGTTCTGGCACTTTGCAGCGCCACCACGGCCGAGCCCTTGGCCGCACCCGAGGTCGCACTGATGGTGGCCGTGCCGGCGCTGCGGTCGGAGGCCGAGAAGGTGGCGGCGGCCCTGCCGTCGCTGTCGGTGGTCAGCGAGGCCCCGGTCAGGCTGCCCGCACTGGCGGCCCAACTGAGCGTGGTGTTGGGCAAACCGACGTTGTTGCTGTCCTTGACGATGGCCGTCACGGTGATCGTGCTGTCGCCGTCGCCCAGCGTGGCGCTGCTGGTCGACACCTCGACCTTGGCCGCGCCGCTGACCACGCCTGTCCCGCCACCCAGCAAGGGATCACCACCGGCACCGCCGCCGCCGCATCCCACCAGCGCCAGCACCACGAGGCCGGCCACCCACGACCTGATCTTCACGAAACTCATTTCAAAAACTCCCCATCGGGCATGGTGCTGATCGGCACGCCGTCGCGCTCAGCGCGCCGCGGCGCGCTCGGTCACGATCTTGGGCGTGATGAAGATCAGCAGTTCGGTCTTGGTGGCCACCTTGGTGGTGTTGCGGAACAGCGCGCCGACATAGGGCACGTCGCCCAGCAGCGGCACCTTGTTGACGTCGGTCGATTCGTTCTGCGTGAAGATGCCGCCGATCACGACGGTGCCGCCGTTCTCCACCAGCACCTCGGTCTTGACGTGCTTGGTGTCGATGGCAAAGCCCTGCGTGGTGGCTTGGCCGACGCTGTCCTTGTTGATGTCCAGCGTCATGATCACGCTGCCCTCGGGCGTGATCTGCGGCTTGACCTGCAGCTTCAGGTTGGCCTTGCGGAACTGGATCGACGTGGCGCCGCTGCTGGTGGCCACCTGGTAGGGCAGCTCGGTGCCCTGCTCGATGATGGCCTCGTTCTGGTCGGCGGTGATCACGCGCGGGCTGCTGATGATCTTGCCCTTGCCGTCGGCCTCCAGCGCCGACAGCTCCAGGTTCAGGAAGCGGTTGGCCGCCGGGCTGAACAGCGACAGTGCGAAGCTGGGCAGGCCCTGGCCGCCGAACACCGAGTTGATGGTGTTGCCGGGCAGGTTCACGAACTGCGAGTTGTAGGTTCCCTGGTCATTGACCGAGAAGCTGCCATTGGGCTGCAGGGTCTGGCCCGACACCGAGCTGTAGCTGCCACCCACGGTGACATAGTTGCTGCCGCCGATCTTGTAGCCCGGTATACCGCCCTGCACGCCGCGCAGGTCGGTCGTGCCCAGCTTGACGCCCAGCGTGCGGCCGAACTTGTCGTCGGCCTCGACGATGCGCGCCTCGATCAGCACCTGGCGCACCGGGATGTCGATCTTGCCGATCAGCACCTGCACCTCCTCGAGCTTGCTCGGGATGTCGGTGACGAAGAGCTGGTTGGTGCGGGTCTCGAAGATCACGCTGCCGCGCGGCGACAGGATGCGCTGGGCTTGCGCCGTACCGCCGCCACCGCCGCCGGCACCACCCGCCGCACCGCCCGCGCCCCCACCGCTGCCACTGCCACTCTGGCCGGTCAGGCCCTTGGCCACTTCCTCGGCCTTGGTGTAGTTGAGCTGGAAGCTCTGGGTGCGCGTGGGTTCGAGTTCGGCGATCTTCTTCTTGGCTTCGAGGTCGACCTGCTCCTTGGCGGCCAGTTCATCCTTGGGCGCGATCCACAGCACGTTGCCGCTCTTGCGCACGCCCAGGCCCTTGCTCTGCATGATGATGTCGAGCGCCTGGTCCCAGGGCACGTCCTTCAGCCGCAGGGTCACGCTGCCGGTCACCGTGTCGCTGGTCACCACGTTGAAGTTGGTGAAGTCGGCGATCACCTGCAGCAGTGCGCGCACCTCGATGTTCTGGAAGTTCAGGCTCAGCTTCTCGCCGGCAAAGCCCGGGCCCTGGGTGAGCTTGTTCGGGTCGACCTTCATCGGCCGCACTTCCAGCACGAACTGGTTGTCGGTCTGGTAGGCGCTGTGCTCCCAGTTGCCACGCGGCTCGACCACCATGCGCACACGCTCGCCGGCCTGGAAGGTGGCGATGCTCTGCACCGGCGTGCCGAAGTCGGCCACGTCCAGGCGCCGGCGCAGGGTCTCGGGCAGGCTGGAGCGCAGGAACTCGACCACCAGGCTCTGGCCCTGCTGGCGGATGTCCACCCCCACCTGGGTGCTGGCCAGCGCGACGATCACCCGGCCCGAGCCGTCGGTGCCGCGGCGGAAATCGATGTCGCGCAGCGGCAACTGCTCGCGGTTCTGCGGCGTGGCGAAGTGCGTCGCCTCGCCGGTGCTGGCGGCCACCGCCGGGGCGGCGTTGTTCTCGAGCACCACCACCAGCACCTTGCCCTGCAGTTCGGCGCGGTAGCTGGCGGCCTGGCGCAGGTTGAGCACCAGGCGCGTGCGCTCGCCGGTCTGGGCGATGGCCACGCTGCGCAGGTTGCCCTGGTTGATGTCGATCACCGACTTGCCGGTGGCGTTGCCCACCGCGGGCAGGTCGAGCGCCACGCGCGGTGGCGTCTGCACCGCAAAGCCGTTGGGCACCGCGGCCAGCGGCTCGCTCATTTCGATGCGCACCACCTCCGCACCGGCCTGCTGGGTGCTGGTGATGCCCTGGATGGAGTTGCCTGCCGTCGATTGCGCCAACGCGATCATCGGCGCGGCGCATGCCAGCAGGAAGGCGGCAAGCCGGGTGCGCCACTGGGGCATGGTGGTCTTCTCCTGCAGATCGTTCCGCATTGGGTTCATCGCGCCTTCTCCTGCCCACGCTCCTGCAACTGCAGCGTGGCGTTGCGCTCGGTCCATTCACCGGCGGCGTCCTGCACGATCTCGCGCAGCGCCACCTCGGTCTCGGTGATGCGCAGCACGCGGCCGTAGTTCTGGCCCACGTAGTCGCCGGCCTTCACCTGGTAGAGCAGGTTGTCCACCCGCAGCAGGGCGAACGGCGTGCCGGCCTTGCTGACGCTGCCCACCATCGACATGGTGTCCAGCGGATAGGCCTCCAGCGGCTCCTTGCGGCGGTTCATCTCGGCGGCCAGCAGCGAGTTGGGCTGCCGCGCCTCCTGCTTGAGCGCCACCGTCAGCTTCTGCGTGCTGAACGGATCGACCTGCTGCGCGTTGGCATAGGGCGTGGCCTCGAACTTCTTGGGAGCGGCCAGCGGCTGCACGCTGGGCCGCACCTCGCGGCGCTGCTGGTCCATCCAGTCCTGCAGCTCCTGGGTGTCGCCGTCGCAGCCGGACAGCAGGGCACCGCCCAGCGCCAGCAGCAGCACGATGGCGCCGTGACGCGGCAAGCGGCCGCCGCGGATCCGGCTTGGCCGGTCTGCCCGCGGCCGCCCCCCTGGGAGGGAGGCGCCGTAGGCGCTTCGGGGGGGGATGGATCTCATTTGCGCGGCGCCTTGTTCTTGGCCTCGGCCTCACGCGCCTTACGCACCTCGGCCAGCTCGGCGCCGTCGAGGTAGCGGTAGGTGCGGGCCACGGCGTCCATCGTCAGCGTGCCGGCAGGGTCCTTGGCCGGGGTGATGGCCAGGTTGTGCAGCGTGACGATGCGCGACAGGTTGGCCACGTCGGCGGTGAAGGCGCCGATGTCGTGGAAGCGGCCGGTCACGCGCACGGTGATCGGCAGCACCGCGTAGTAATCCTTGATCTCGACCTGGCCGGGGCGGAACAGCTCGAACTGCAGGCCACGGCCGATGCCGGCCTGGTTGATGTCGGACAGCAGCGCGTCCATCTCGGCCTTGCCCGGCAGCTGGCGCTCGAGCTGGGTGACGTACTCCTGCACCTGCTGCTTCTGCTTACGCAGCTCGGACAGGTTGACCGCCTGGCCCAGCTTGGCACGGAAGTCGTCCTTCAGGCCGGGCTCGAGATTGCGTTCGGCCTCCAGCGCGTCGGCCGCGCCCGACACCAGCAGCACCCAGCCCAGCACCAGCGCCAGCAGGCCAGCGCCCAGCCAGGCCAGCGCCTTGGGCAACAGCGGCCATTGGCCGGGCTCTTTCGGGTTGAGGCCCGAGAACTGCGACTGCGCGCGGGTGAGCGCGCTGGTCACGTCGATGTTCATCGGACGCGTGGTGTTCACCATGGTCCTCTCCTTCTGCCGCGCGCGCGGGTCATGCCGACTTGCGCGCCGCAGCGCCGCTGGCCGCCGCGCCCGGCGCGGACGCCGGCTGACCCGGCTGCTTGATCGACACCCGCAGCGAGAACTCGAACAGCCGGCGTTGCTCGCGCGTGCCGGGTGCGGCGGGCTGCGTCACCGCCTTGATCTCGACCAGCTCCATGCGGTCGAGCCAGGGTGAATTGCTTTGCGCATTGCGCAGGAACTCGGACACCCGCTCGTTGGTCTGCGCCACGCCGCTGACCAGCACCGCACTGTCGGTCTGCTTGATGCTGGCCAGGTAGATGCCCTCGGGCGTGAGGCGCACCAGTTCGTCGAGCAGGTGCACCGGCACGTTGCGGTTGAGCTGCAGGTCTTCGACCGCCGCCTGCCGGGCCTTCAGGCCCTCGATCTCGGCGCGCAGGTTGGCGATGTCCTTGATCTGGGCTTCGAGCTTGCCGGTCTCGTCACGCAGGAAGTTGTTGCGCGCCTGCTGCACCTGGGTCAGCTGCTGCAGCGCGCCGTACCACAGCCCCGCGGCGAGCACGCCGACACCCGCGGCGACACCCAGCCCGACGAAGAATGCCTGCTTGCGCTGGCGCCGCCGCTCCTCGCGGTGCGGCAGCAGGTTGATGAGGATCACTGCAGGAACCTCCGCATCGCCAGCCCGCAGGCGGTGAGGTACGACGGCGACTCCTTGCGCACCTTGGTTTCCTTGACGCTGCCGCCGATCTTCATGCCGTCGAAGGGGTTGACCACCATCGCGGCAAACCCGGTGAGGTCGGTGACGCGGTCTTTCAGGCCCGGCAGCGTTGCCGTGCCGCCGGCCAGCATCACGTAGTGCACCTTGTGGTGCGGCGTGCTGGTGAAGAAATACTGCAGCGCGCGGCCGATCTCCTGCGACAGGCTGTCGACGAAGGGCTGCAGCACCTGGCTGTCGTAGTCTTCGGGCAGGTCGCCGGCCAGCTTCTTCTGCTCGGCCTCCTCGAACGAGAAGCCATATTGGCGCGAGATCAGCGTGGTCAGCTGCGAACCACCGAAGGCCTGGTCGCGGTCATAGAGCATCTCGCCCTCGCGCAGCACCTTCAGGCTGGTGGTGTCGGCGCCGATCTCGAACAGCGCCACCAGCGCGTCGCGGCCCTGGTTGGGCAGCGTGTCGACGATGCGGCTCATCGCCAGCAGCGAGGCATGGCTCTCGATGTCGAGCACCACCGGCTTCAGGCCGGCGGCCTCGGCCAGGCCCTGGCGGTCCTGCACCCGCTCCTTGCGAGAGGCGGCGATCAGCACCTCGACATCCCCGCCCGAGGTGGGGCTGGGGCCGATGACGCAGAAATCGAGGCTCACTTCGTCCAGCGAGAACGGGATGTACTGGTTGGCTTCGGTCTCGACCTGCAGCTCGAGCTCTTCGTCGCGCAGCCCGGCCGGCAGGTTGATGCGCTTGGTGATGACCGCCGATTGCGGCATGGCCATCACCACCTGGCGCGTCTTGGTGCCGCTCTTGTCGATGAGCTTGCGCACGGCGCCCACCACCTCGTCGAACTTCTCGATCTGGCCGTCGGTGATCCAACCCTTCTCGAAGGGCTCGGAGGCCAGCCGCTCCAGCACGTACTCACCGGTTGCCGACAGGCCCAATTCCACGAGCTTGGCGCTGGACGAGCTGATATCCAGCCCGATCATCGGCGCATGCTTGCGACCCAGCAGCAGGTCCAGAAGGCTCACGGAAGACGTCTCCCAACGGGCAAAGTGGGTGGGCAATACTTAAGAAGTTACTTCAATGCTAGCAGTAAAGCCTTTGTAGCCCAAAGGAAAATACCGTTTGATCCCCTGCCGCGCGTTGCGATCAACCGACGCATTCTGCGGTAGTTGCAACAAGCCGCAAGTGCTGTGGCGGCGCCGGCACAAGCGCCCCGTCCGACGCGCCGGCCGCCGATCCGCAACAGGGCTTTCTATACACTCGGGCGCTCCATGAGCGAGTCCGAACGCGCCCCGGCGGCGCCACCACCAGCCCCGGCCCGGCCCCGCGGGAGGCC
>JAURXG010000266.1 GCA_030654555.1 Aquabacterium sp. | reverse complement strand
CTTGCGCGCCTTCAGGCCGTAGCGCTCTTCGATGGCGTCGGCGCGGGCACTCAGCGTCTCGCGGTCGGGCACCACCACGTCGCGGCCGGCCACCAGCACGGTGTTGCCCTCCTTGGTGGGCGCCAGCTGCCACAGCTGGTCGGCGCCGAAGGCCGCCGCCACCCGCTCGGCGCTGCGCTCGAAGCTGGCGTCGCGGCCGAACAGGTTCACCGTCATCAGCCCGCCCGGCGCCAGCACGCCGCGGCAGGCGCGGTAGAAGTCCTCGTCGTCGAGCACCGGCGCGGCGGCGTCGTGGTCGTAGAGGTCGACGCACAGCGCGTCGGCGCTCTGCAGGTGCTGATCCTGCAGCACCCAGCGCGCGGCATCGGCATGCACCACCTGCAGGCGCTCGTCGTCGTCGGGCAGGTGAAACCACAGCCGGCAGGCCTGGATCACCGACGGGTTCAGCTCCACCACCGTGGTCGGCCAGCGCAGCACCTGGTGGGTGAAGCGGGTGATCGCCGCCGCGCCCAGCCCCAGCTGCACCGCGCGGCCGTGGGCCAGCGCCTCGGTGGGCCGCCACAGCAGCCAGGCCATCATGCGCTGGATGTATTCCAGCTCCAGCTTGCGCGGCGATCGGATGCGCATCGCCCCCTGCACCCAGTCGGTGCCCAGGTGCAGGTAGCGCACGCCGTCGAATTCGCTGATCGTCGCCCCGGCCAGCAGGGTCTGGGACTTCTTCTTCGTGGTCGTCATGAGATGCCGTGGGCGGTGAACACCGCGCGCCAGGCGGTGAGTTTGCGCTCGAACGACCAGCTGGCATTGGCCGGGCTGGTGGACGGCAGGCGGTAGACCGGCCGACCCAGCGCGCCGGTGATGCGCATCGCGCGCGCCGACTCGCCACCGTTGTGGGCGATGGCCTGCAGCGCCGGCAGCCGCGCCACCAGGCCGGCCAGGTGATTGGGCACCGGCTGCTCGATCGCGCTGTCGAGGCTGCCCACGCGCCGGCAGGCGGCGTACACGTCCCACAGGCCCAGGCCATGCGCCTGCATCGCCTGCAGCCGCGCCGGATAGGGCAGGGCCACCAGATCGACGCCCCACAGGGCCGACAGGATCGGCCAGAAGTGGTTGCGCGGATGGCCGTAGTACTGCTGCGCCCGCAGCGAGGCCTCGCCGGGAAAGCTGCCCAGCACCAGCAGCCGCGTGCCGGGCCCGGCCACCGGCGCGAGCCCCGTCAGTTGCGGGGGCTCACCGCGCATGGTCTGCCGCGTTGTTATGCTGCGCGCGCCCAGCAGGGGCAGCCACAGGAGGAATCAAGGTGAACGTCGAAGCCATCGTCAATTTTCTCAGCACCGAGGGCGCGGATTTCGGTCTGAAGATCCTGGGCGCGATCGCCGCCTGGATTGTCGGCCGCTGGCTGATCGGGCTGGCGGGGCGCGCCTTCGGCGCGGCGCTCGAGCGCGGCAAGCGGGTCGACGCCACGCTGGCCAACTACCTGCGCTCGATCCTCAACGTGGTGCTGAACATCGTCCTGGTACTGGCCATCCTGGACATCTTCGGCGTCAGCACCACCTCGTTCGCCGCCTTGCTGGCCGGTGCCGGCCTGGCCATCGGCGCGGCCTGGAGCGGGCTGCTGGCGCATTTTGCCGCCGGTGTCTTCATGCAGGTGCTGCGCCCGTTCAAGGTGGGTGATTTCGTGCAGGCCGGCGGCGTCACCGGCACGGTGCACGAGATCGGCCTGTTCGGCACCACCATCATCACCCCCGACAACGTGGTGACCATCGTCGGCAACAACAAGGTCTTCTCCGACAGCATCCAGAACTTCAGCACCCTGCCCTTGCGCCGGGTGGACTGCCTGGCCAAGGTGGCCAACAGCGTCGACCCGTTGGACGCCATCGGCCGCCTGAAGACGGCCATCGCCGCGATCCCCAACGTGGCCACCGCGCCGGCGCCCGATGTCGAGATCCTGCAGTTCACGCCCGAAGGCCCGCTGCTGTGCGTGCGGCCGTACACCCACACCGACCACTACTGGCAGGTGTACTTCGACACCCACAAGGCGGTGGTGGCCACCTTCGGCGCGGCCGGCTACCCGATGCCCGAGACACCGATCGCGCCGCGCAACCGCTAGGCTGGCGGGCCGCTGAGACGGCGGCAAATCAGGGCCCTGCGCAATCCCCTGAGTGGATGCTTGTGCGCGGGCGGGGTGAGTGGGAACGTCGGTGCCGCCATTTGCCCGGCCCGCGGTCGCAGGCATCCTGCAGGCGATCGGCAGGCCGGCTTCATCACGAGGTTGCCATGATCCACGCCCCGCTGCGCCGCAGTGCCGTCGCCCTTGCCCTGTCGCTGCTGGCCGCCGGTGCGGCGCAGGCCGGCATCTACCTCAACCTGCCCGAGGTTCCCGGCGAAGCCACCGCCGCTGGGCACAAGGGATGGATCGACCTGAACAGCGTGCAATGGGGCGCTGGCGTCGGCATCAGTTCCGGCGCAGGTGGCAGCCGCCGCGAAGCCAGCGCGCCCAGCGTGAGTGAAATCTCCTGGAGCCAGAACCTCGACAGCAGCGTGCCGCCGCTGTTCGGCAAGGCGTTCTCCGGCACCATCACACCGACCTCGAAGATCGACCTGGTGGCTTCTGGCAAGGGCAAGGGCACACCCTACCTGTCGCTGGAAACAGAGAAGGTCGCGATCACCGGCGTTTCGTTGAGCAACGATTCGGTGTCGGCGTCGCAGGGTTATGCCAAGTTCACGATGACCTACGACCCGACCGGGCTCGGCGACAGCGGCCAGGTGGTATCCACCACCTACGATGTGCTCAGGAACGAGACCGAAGGACCGACCCATCGTGCGGCCGAGAAGTTCACCGGCACCGTGCCGGCCGCCGGTGCCGGTACCAGCATGTACCTGCGCCTGGGCAGCGGCGCGACCGCGATTGCCGGCGACAGCCGGGCCGCGGGCTATGAGAACTGGATCAAGATCGATTCGGCCCAGATGGGCGTCGGCCTCGGCTACAACCCGGCCACCGGCGAGACCAGTCAGCCGTCGCTCAGCGAACTGGTCTTCACGCAGTCCTTCGATGCCACCGTGCCGGTGGTGTTCGCCGACCTGCTGCGAGGCACCAACATCGGCC
Organism: Aquabacterium sp.; assembly: GCA_030654555.1. Classification (GTDB taxonomy): domain Bacteria; phylum Pseudomonadota; class Gammaproteobacteria; order Burkholderiales; family Burkholderiaceae_C; genus Pseudaquabacterium. Next base: position 6,812 of record JAURXG010000266.1, on the reverse strand, counting down.
AGGCGACGATCGAATATGTCAGGGGCGGCCCGGCCGGTCCGGTGACGTTCATGCAGCTGGCGCTGGACGACGTGATGATCAGCGGCCTGTCGCTGTCCTCCGGGGGCGATTTGCCCAGCGTGTCGGAGTCGCTCAACTTCACCGGCTTCTCGCAGACCTTCTGGTCGATCCAGCCAGACGGCACCCGCGGCAAGGCGATCTCCACGGGTTACGACGTCGTGAAGGGTGCGGCCACCACCGGCCGCCTGGCCAGCAACGTGGCGGATTTCGGGGCCGGCAACCTGTCGCCGCTGCTCGCGGCCGCGGGCGGCAGCGAGCCGCTCCCGGCCGCACCGATCCCCGAGCCACAGACCTGGCTGATGATGCTGGCCGGCATCGGCCTGCTGGCTGGCGCGGCGCGCCGGCGCGCCGCCTGAGGGCCAGGGCAGGCACGCCTCACAGCGCGGCCAGCCGCGGCAGCGCCGCATGCGCGTTGGCCGCGGTGACCGTGGCGGTCTGGTCCAGCGACCAGCCGCGCAGGCCGGCCAGCACCGCGCCGATGCGCGGCAGCTCGGCCGGCTCGTTGCGGCTGGTTTCACCCGCTTCACGCTGCGCCGCGGTGCGGTACAGCCAGTGCGGCGGGATGTCGGGCGCGTCGGTTTCCAGCACCAGGGCGCTGGCGGGCAGCTCGACGGCCAGCCGGCGGATCTGCAGCGCCCGATCGAAGGTCAGCGTGCCACCGAAGCCCAGCTTGAAGCCCAGGCCGATGAAGGCCTCGGCCTGCACCCGGCTGCCGTTGAAGGCGTGGGCGATGCCACCGGCCACCGGGATGCGGCGCAGGCCCTGGAGCAGCGCGTCGGCCGAGCGCCGCACATGCAGGATCACCGGCAGCCCGGCGTCGCGGGCCAGCTTCAGCTGCGCGGTGTAGAAGCGCTGCTGGCGCACGACGTCGAGCCCCGGAACGAAGAAGTCGAGCCCGATCTCGCCGACCGCCACCAGCCGCGGATCGTCGCGGTGGCGCGCCAGGGCGGCGGCCAGGCGATCCAGGTCCGCGTCGTCGGCCCGATCCACGTACAGCGGGTGGATGCCCAGCGCGTAGGCCAGTCCTTCGGCATGTGCCAACGCGCGCACCGCGTCGAAACCGGCAACCTCGACCGCCGGCACCACCTGCATCACCAGCCCTGCCGCACGCGCACGCGCCAGCACCGCGGCGCGATCGGCGTCGAACTCGGGCGCATCGAGGTGGCAGTGGGAGTCGATCCAGGTGAGGGGCTTGCCGTCCATGCCGGCATGATGCCCTGGGTGCCGCGCCGCTGGCGCTGGCGCATGGGGGCGCCGGCCCCACGGACTGCAATCGCCGCCCCGCCGTGATACTGTGTTCACGGGTGGCCGCTGGTGGCTGCCGGAGCCGGTGACGATGGCCCGCACCTCGCTGTACAGCCGATCCCCTGCACGCGCCGCCGGCCCCGGGCTGGCCGCATCGGCGCCGGCCGCCGACGCCGTGTCGGCTGCTGCGGCGGCCGGCGCCGCGCTTGCCCCAGACGCCGGCCCCTCGGCGCCCGATGCGGCACCGCCGCTCAGCTTCGTGCAACGCCTGCGCCGGCGCGAGCGCTGGCTGTGGGCCGGGGCAATGCTGGCGCTGGTGCTGGTCGCCGGCTGGCCGGCCTGGACCGCCAAGATCCAGCGCCCGCCGAGCATCGAGCAGATCGACGCGGCGCTGCGCGAATCCATCACCAAGGAGCCGCTGCCCTCGCCCGGCCTGGCCGCGTACGAGGCGATCCTGCCCTCGGTGGTGCGGGTGGTGGGCGACAGTGCCGCCGCCCCGGGCCGCCACAAGTCGGGCAAGCCGGTCGAGCGCGCGCCCGATCCCGAAGAAGCCGACCCGATGGACGGCCGCAGCGTGGGCACCGGCGTGGTCATCGTCGACAAGGGCCTGATCCTGACCAACCTGCACGTGGTCGAAGGCGCGGCGCGCATCACCGTCACCTTTGCCGACGGCAGCCAGAGCGAGGCCAAGGTGGTCAGCCTGCAGCCCGAGAACGACCTGGCGGTGCTGCAGGCGCTGACCATCCCCGACGACCTGCACGCGGCCACGATGCGCTCGACCGGCGGGCTGGCGCCGGGCGATGCGGTGCTGGCGGTGGGCTTCCCGTTCGGCATCGGGCCGTCGGCCTCGCAGGGCGTGGTGTCGGGCCTGAAGCGCGAGTTCCGCTCGCCCGAGGGCAAGCGCATCCTCACCAACCTGATCCAGTTCGACGCCGCCGCCAACCCGGGCAACTCGGGCGGGCCGCTGGTCACGATGGACGGCCACGTGGTGGGCATCGTCACCGCCATCATGAACCCCAACGAGCAGCGCACCTTCATCGGCATCGGCTTTGCGGTGCCGATCGAGAACGCCGCCGCCGGCGCCGGCCTGCCCCCGTTCTGACCCGCTTCCCTCCTCGGCCCACACCCATGAACCAACCTGCAGACATCGCACCGGAATCCGCCCAGCTGATGGAGCGCATCCTCTACGAGGTCAAGCGCGTCGTGGTCGGGCAGGACCGCTTCCTCGAACGCGTGATGGTGGCGCTGCTGGCGCAGGGCCACCTGCTGGTCGAAGGCGTGCCCGGCCTGGCCAAGACGCTGACCGTGCGCACGCTGGCGGCCACGCTGCGTGGCAGCTACAAGCGCATCCAGTTCACGCCCGACCTGGTGCCGGCCGACCTGGTGGGCACACGCATCTACAACCAGAAGACCGGCGAGTTCGGCACCACGCTGGGCCCGGTGTTCGCCAACCTGCTGCTGGCCGACGAGATCAACCGTGCACCCGCCAAGGTGCAGAGCGCGCTGCTGGAGGTGATGCAGGAGCGCCAGGTCACCATCGCCGGCGAGGCGCACAAGGTGCCCTCGCCCTTCATCGTGATGGCCACGCAGAACCCGATCGAGACCGAGGGCACCTACCCGCTGCCCGAAGCCCAGGTCGACCGCTTCATGATGAAGGTGCTGGTCGACTACCCCAGCGACGAGGAGGAGTTCGTCATCGTCGAGCGCGTGATCGGCCCGCCCATCGCCGCGGCGGCGGTGGCCAGCACCGGCCAGCTGGCCGAGCTGCAGCAGGCCTGCCGGCAGGTGTACGTCGACCCCAGCCTGATCCAGTACGCGGTCAAGCTGGTGGGCGCCACGCGCCGGCCCGACAAGCATGGCCTGGCCGAGCTGGGCAAGTACCTCAGCTACGGCGCCAGTCCACGCGCCAGCATCGCGCTGGTCGAGGCCGCGCGCGCGCTGGCCTTCATGCGCGGGCGTGGCTACGTGTTGCCCGAGGACCTGGGCGACCTGGCCGCCGACTGCCTGCGGCACCGGCTGGTGCTCAGCTACGAGGCCCTGGCCGAGGGCTTGAGCGCCGACGCGCTGATCGCCAAGGTGATGGCGCGCCTGCCCCTGCCCGACAAGCCCATGCAGCACGTGGGATGAGCCCCGCCCCGATGCGCCCTTCGGTCGCCACCCCCCCCGGGGGACGGCCCCAGCGGCCCGGCCCCGCCGGTGCCTCGTCGTCCGCTGGGCCGGCCGCCGGTGCCGCCGCGTCGGACGCGCTGCTGCACCGGCTGGAGTGGACGGTGCTGCGCCGGCTCGACGGCCTGTTGCAGGGCGACTACCGCACGCTGTGGCGCGGCGCCGGGCTCGACCTGGCCGATCTGCGCGAGTACCAGCATGCCGACGACGTGCGCCACATCGACTGGAACGTCACCGCCCGGCTGCAGGTGCCGCATGTGCGCCAGTTCACCGAGGACCGCGAGCTCACCGCCTGGTTCCTGCTCGACCTGTCGGGCAGCATCGACTTCGGCTCGGGCGACCAGACCAAGCTGGGGTTAAGCGAAGGTTTCGTCGCCGCGCTGGCGCGGCTGCTCACCCGACACGGCAACCGGATCGGCGCCGTGCTGTACCACCCCGGTGCCGCCGATCCGCGCCAGCGCCTGGCCGTGCTGCCGCCCGGGCTGGGCAGGGTGCAGGTGCTGCAGTTGCTGGCGCGCATGCGCCAACCGCCGCCGCAGGCCGCCCGCGGCCAACGCCAGGCGCGCGGCGGACCTTCGGCGGCGCCGCCAGCCGCCCCCACCCGCCTGGCCGACCTGCTGGCGCGCGCCGAAGGCATGCTGCGCCGCCGCTCGCTGGTGTTCGTGGTGTCCGATTTCATCAGCGAGCCGGGCTGGGCCGCCCCGCTGGGGCGGCTGGCGCGCCGGCACGAGGTGCTGGCGGTGCGCCTGGTCGATGCGCTGGAGATGGCCCTGCCCGACATCGGTCTGCTGACCGTGGAGGATGCCGAAACCGGCGAGCAGTTGCTGGTCGACACCCAGGATGCAGGCTTCCGCGCGCGCTTCGAGGCGCTGGCCGCCGGGCACGAGCAGCAGCTGCGCGATCAGTTGGTCGACGCCGGCGTGGACGTGCTGGAGCTGGCCACCCACGACGACCTGCTGGCCGCGCTGCTGCGTTACGTGGCGCTGCGCCGCCAGCGCGCGCGGGCCGTCAGCGGCCACCGGCTGCCCGCCGAACTGCGCACGCCGGGCGCGTCGGCAACGGCCGCCGCGGGCGTGAGAGGATGAAACGATGAACCTGTTGTGGCCCGAGGCCTTGTGGAGCCTGCTGCTGCTGCCGGCGCTGGTGCTGCTCTACCTGCTGCTGCTGGCGCGGCGCAAGAAGCACAGCGTGCGCCTGGCCAGCGTGGCCATCGTGCGCCAGGCGATGGGCAGCGGCCCGGGCTGGCGCCGGCATCTGCCGCCGGCGCTGCTGCTGGCCGCGGTGGCGCTGCTGTTGCTGGCCAGCGCGCGGCCGGTGGTCAAGCTCAAGCTGCCCTCGCGCGACCAGACCATCATCCTGGCGATGGACGTCTCGGGCAGCATGCGCGCCACCGACGTCAAGCCCAACCGCATGGTGGCCGCGCAGGAGGCGGCCAAGGCCTTCGTCGCCGGCCTGCCACGCAACGTGCGCATCGGCGTGGTGAGCTTTGCCGGCACGGCCGCGGTGGTGCAGGCGCCCACGCTCAGCCGCGAAGACGTGGTCGCCGCGATCGACCGCTTCCAGATGCAGCGCGCCACCGCCATCGGCTCCGGCCTGATCCTGTCGCTGGCCACGCTGTTTCCCGACGAGGGCATCGACCTCAGCCAGATCACCGGCGCGCGGGCGATGCCGGCCGCGCCCGGCGAGAAGAAGGACAAGAAGCCCTTCACGCCGGTGGAGCCCGGCAGCTACAGCTCGGCCGCGGTGATCCTGCTGACCGACGGCCAGCGCACCACCGGACCCGACCCGCTGGAGGCCGCCAAGATGGCCGCCGAGCGGGGCGTGAAGGTCTACACCGTGGGCATCGGCACCAAGGCCGGCGAGACCATCGGCTTCGAGGGCTGGAGCATGCGCGTGCGGCTGGACGAGGACACGCTCAAGGCCATCTCCAACGCCACCCGCGCCAACTACTTCTACGCCGGCACCGCCGAGGACCTGAAGCTGGTCTACCAGGGCCTGAGCAGCCGGCTGGTGGTGGAGACCAAGGAGACCGAGGTCAGCGCCCTGATGGCCGCCGCCGGCGCCTTGCTGGTGCTGCTGGCCGCGGGCCTGAGCGTGTGGTGGTTCGGGCGGGTGATGTAGGCTTCCGGCCCTCACGCGCAGCCTTCGCTGTGCGACGACCCCCACGGAGACAGTCCCTCATGAGCACCCTCGGATTCATCGGCGCGTCTGGCCTCATGGGCCACGGCATGGCGCGCAACCTGATCGCCAACGGCCACGAACTGCACCTCACGGTGCACCGCAACACCGAGCGCGTGGCCGACCTGCTGGCCGCGGGCGCGTTACGCGCCGACAGCCCGGCCGCATTGGCCGCCGCCTGCGAGGTGGTGTTCATCTGCGTCACCGGATCGCCCCAGGTCGAGGGCGTGATCCGCGGCCCGCAGGGCTTGTTGGCGGCCGCCAAGCCGGGCCTGCTGATCGTCGACTGCTCGACCAGCGAGCCCGACTCCACCACCACGCTGCGCGCCGAATGCGCGGCCGCCGGCGTGGTGCTGGTCGACGCACCGCTGGCGCGCACACCGGTGGAGGCCGAAGCCGGCAAGCTCAACGTGATGGTGGGTGCCGACGCCGCGGTGTTTGCCCGGCTCGAGCCTGTCCTGCACGGCTTCGCGGAAAACGTGTTCCACGTCGGCGGGCCGGGCGCCGGGCATGTGATCAAGCTGCTGAACAACTTCATCGCGCAGGCCATCTGCACCGCCACCGCCGAGGCCTTCGCCGTGGGCCAGCGCGCCGGTGTCGACCTGCGCCAGCTGGTGGCGCTGGTCAGCAAGGGTGCCGTCAACTCGGGGCTGTTCCAGGCCATGGCCAAGACGCTGGACGGCGAGCTGGACGGCCTGAAGTTCGAGCTGGACAACGCCCGCAAGGACATCCGCTACTACACCCACCTGGCCGAGAACCTGGCCGTGCCCACGGTGGTGGGCGAGGCGGTGCACCAGTCGCTGGCACTGGCCAGCGCGCTGGGCTTTGGCGCGCGCTACGTGCCCTCGCTGGTGCAGGCGCAGGAGCGCCTGACCGGCGCGGTGATCGTGCCCCGGTCAGGCGGCTGAGTCAGGCCGGCAACTCAGGCGAAGCTGTCGGCCATCAGGGCGCCGAACCACTTGTTCATCTGCTCGAAGTGGTCGGTCTTCCAGCCCACCGAGGCGGCCGACGAATCGGCCACCGGCTTCATCACCCTGGCCACCGGGTCGTACTGGAACACCGCCGTCAACCACGACGCCTGGGTGCGCGTGATGGTCGAGTAGCAGGCCGAGTTGGTGACCGGCGCCGGGTCGGGCTGGCCGCCGGCGAAGATGCGCGCCAGG
>JAURXG010000262.1 GCA_030654555.1 Aquabacterium sp. | reverse complement strand
GCTGGCGCTGCAGCCGGTGCCCGAGACCGTGGCGCTGCTTCAGCGCTTGCGGGCGCTGGGGCCGCCACTGTTCTACCTGTCGAACATGCCGGCCTCGTACGCCGACCATCTGGAACGCTGCAATCCGTTCCTGCAGCAGTTCGACGACGGCGTGATCTCGGCGCGCGTGCAGCTGATCAAGCCCGAGCCGGCGATCTTCGCGCTGGCCGCGCAGCGCTTCGGCGTGGCGCCGGGCGATCTGGTGTTCCTCGACGATGTGCCGGCCAACGTGGCGGCCGCGCGCGCCGCCGGCTGGCAGGCGTTGCCCTTCAGCGATGCGGCCCAGGCCGAAGCCGATCTGCGCGAGCAGGGCTGGTGGCCTTACGCTTGAGGCCCTGCCCAAACCACCTCCCGGACCGACGATGACCGCACCCACCCCCGAGCTCAACGGCGCCGAGTCGCTGGTCACCACGCTGGCCGCCAGTGGCGTGAACCTGTGTTTTGCCAACCCCGGCACCTCGGAGATGCACTTCGTCGCCGCGCTCGACCGCATCCCCGGCGTGCGCTGCGTGCTGGGCCTGTTCGAGGGCGTGGTCACCGGGGCGGCCGACGGCTACTACCGCATGACCGGCAGCCCGGCGGCCACGCTGCTGCACCTGGGCCCGGGCCTGGGCAATGGCCTGGCCAACCTGCACAACGCGCGCAAGGCGCGCTCGGGCATCGTCAACATCGTCGGCGACCATGCCCACGACCATGTGCGCTTCGAGTCGCCGCTCAAGAGCGACGCCGAAGGCATCGCGCGCAGCGTCTCGCACTGGGTGCGCAGCAGCGCCAGCGCGGCCGACGTGGGCGCCGATGGCGCGGCGGCGGTGCAAGCCACGCGCGACGGGGCGCTGGGCCGCATCGCCACGCTGATCCTGCCCGCCGACACCGCCTGGAGCGCCGGAGGCCGCTCGGCGGTGGCGCGTCCGGCAGCAGCGCCGACGGCCCATCTCGGTGCCGTGCCCGCGGCCGCGCGCAGCTTGAAGCAGCTGGGCCCACGCGCCGTGCTGCTGCTGGGGCAGGGCGGCACACGCAGCGAGGCCGCGCTGCACCTGGCGCAGGCCATCGCCGCGTTTACCGGCTGCCGGGTGCTGGCCGAGTTCTACAACGCGCGCATGCCCGGCGGCCGCGGCCGCCCCGCCATCGACCGCCTGCCCTACATGGTGGATGCCGCGGTGGCCAGGCTGGCCGGCGCCGAGGCGCTGGTGTTGGCCGGCGCGGTCGAGCCGATCGGCTTCTTCGCCTACCCGGGCAAGCCGTCGCAGTTGAAGCCGGCGGGCGCGGCACTGCTGACACTGGCCGAGCCGCACCACGACGTGCTGGCGGCGCTGCAGGCGCTGGCCGACGAACTGGGCGCCCGGCCGGTCGCCGTCGCTGCGCCGGCCGACCCACCCGCGGCCCTGCCCACCGGCGCGATCACCCCCGAGAGCGCCGCGGCTGTGGTGGCCGCGGTGCTGCCCGAGCAGGCGGTGGTGGTCGACGAGGCGGTCAGCAGCGGCCGCGGCTTCGGCGTGCCGATGCGCCACGCCGCGCCGCACGACTGGCTGCCGACGATGGGCGGCGCGATCGGCTTCGGCCTGCCCGGTGGCGTGGGCGCGGCGCTGGGCGCGCCTGGCCGGCCGGTGCTGGTGCTGGAGGGCGACGGCAGCGCGATGTACACCGTGCAGGCGCTGTGGACGATGGCGCGCGAGAGCCTGCCGGTGGTGGTGCTGATCTTCGCCAACCGCGCCTACCGCATCCTGCAGGGCGAGCTGGCGGGCGTGGGCGCCACCATCAGCGGCGACAAGGCCACGGCGATGCTGTCGCTGGGCCAGCCGGCGCTGGACTGGGTGGCGCTGGCGCGGGGCCACGGCCTGCCCGGCGTGCGGGTCGACACCAACGAGGCGCTGGCCAAGGCCCTGCGCGATGGGTTTGCCAGCGGCGGGCCCTGCCTGATCGAGGCGGTGCTGTAGCCGGATGGTCCACGGCGGTGCATCGCGCTGCTGCCGTGGTGCCGACGCCCTGGCATCGGGGTTGATCCCAGGCTCGAACGGCCTGCCGGCGGTGGCACGGAACTGGCTTGGTCGGTGACAATAAGCTGACCATTTGGTTAGGTTCTGGTGCCACCGGCCTTCCGGCCCCGTCCATGAATGCTCCTGATCGGCGCGCCGCCGCCGCACCCACCTCCCCGCAAGCCAACGCGGCGCCCAGCGCCGTCGAGGTGCGGCGCGCCAGCGTGATCTACCCGTCCGCCGATGCCCCGGTGCATGCGCTGTCGGAGATCGACCTGACCATCGCCGCCGGCGAGTTCGTCTCGCTGATCGGCCCGTCGGGCTGCGGCAAGACCACGCTGCTGCGCGTCATCGCCGACCTGGAGCCGATCACCTCGGGCCAGGTGCTGGTCAACGGCCTCACGCCGCACCAGGCGCGGCTGGCGCGCGCCTATGGCTACGTGTTCCAGGCGCCGGCGCTGTTTCCGTGGCGCACGGTGCTGGGCAACGTGATGCTGCCGCTGCAGATCCAGGGCCGGCCCAAGGTCGAGGCCGAGGCCGTGGCGCGCGAGCACCTGGATCGCGTGGGCCTCACCGGCTTCGAGCGCAAGTACCCCTGGCAGCTGTCGGGCGGCATGCAGCAGCGCGTGTCGATCGCCCGTGCGCTGGGCTTCGAGCCCAAGATCCTGATGATGGACGAGCCCTTCGGTGCGCTCGACGAGATCACTCGCGACGGCCTCAACGACCAGCTGCAGCAGCTGTGGCAGCGAGAGCGGCGCACGGTGGTGTTCGTCACGCACTCGATCGCCGAGGCCGTGTACCTGAGCACCCGCATCGTGGTGATGAGCCCGCGCCCCGGGCGCATCCTGAAGATCATCCCGTCCACGTTGCCCGACGCCCGCCACCTGGGTCTGCGCGACACCCCCGAGTTCATGGCGCTGGCGCACGAGGTGCGCGAGGGCCTGGCCGGTGGGCATGGCCACCCCCATTGATGCGGCCGCGATGAAGCCCGGTGTGCTGTCGCTGACCGACCGCCTGCTGCCGGTGGCCACGGTGCTGGCCTTCGTGCTGGCGCTCTGGGTCGCCGGCGCCGTGGGCCTGAACCGCGCCGGTGCCATCGAGCGCGTGCTGCCCAACAGCCACCCCAACGGCGACTGGTCGCTGCGCGATCTGGTGGGCGTGACGCTGAACATGGAGCGCCCGGTGCTGCCCGCCCCGCACCAGGTGGCCGCCGATCTGTACAGCAGCCTGGTCGACTGGCCGCTCGACTCACCGCGCAACCTGCTGTACCACGCGGCCGTCACCGCGCAGTCGACGCTGGTGGGCTTCGTGCTGGGCACGCTGCTGGGCATCGCGTTGGCGGCGGCCATCGTGCACAGCCGCACGCTCGACCGCGCGCTGCTGCCCTGGATCGTCGCCAGCCAGACCGTGCCGGTGCTGGCCATCGCGCCGATCGTGCTGGTGATCCTGGGCAGCTTGGGGTTCAGCGGCGTGGCGCCCAAGGCCACGATCGCGATGTACCTGTGCTTCTTCCCGGTGACGGTGGCGATGGTGCAGGGCCTGCGCGCGCCGCAGCGCATCGAGACCGAGCTGATGCACACCTATGCCGCCAGCCGGCTGCAGGCCTTCTGGCTGCTGAGGATGCCCTCGGCGCTGCCCTACCTGTTCCCCAGCCTGCGGGTGGCGATCGCCGCCGGCGTGGTGGGCGCGATGGTGGCCGAGCTGCCCACCGGCGCGCAGGCCGGGCTGGGCGCCAAGCTGCTCACCGGCAGCTACTACGGCAACACCGTGGGCATCTGGTCGGCGCTGGTGATGTCGGCGCTGCTGGGGCTGGGCCTGACGCTGGCCGTGGCCGGCGTCGAGCGGCTGGTGCTGCGGCAGCGGAGGGCGGGATGAGCTCGGCGGGCTCGTATCCGATCCCGCGCCGGGTGATGGGCGGGTTCGTGCTGGCGCTGTTGCTGGCCACGGCGCTGGCGTGGGTGGTGCCGCCGGCCGGCACCGTGGACAGCGCCCCGCCGCTGCACTTGATCGCCCTGCTGGTGGTGGCGGTGTGCGCCGTGGTCAACGTGCGCCAGGTCGCCGCGCTGGACGGCCACCCGCTGCTGGGCACGCTGGCCGCCGCGCTGTTCGGCGGCTGGATCGTCTACTTCTGGCAGGTGGGCGTCACGCTGTTCGACGTGCCGCGCGTGCTGCTGCCTTCACCGGCCTGGATCGTGCAGATGATGGTCGACCGCTGGGACACGCTGGCCGGCGATTTCGTGCAGACGGTGCTCAAGGCGGTGCTGATCGGCTGGGCGCTGGGCTCGGCGCTGGGGTTTGCGGTGGGCGTGGCGATCGACCGCGCGCCCTTCCTGCAGCGCGGCCTGCTGCCGCTGGCCAGCCTGACATCCACCGTGCCGCTGGTGGCGGTGGCGCCGATCATGGTGATGTGGTTCGGCTTCGAATGGCCCAGCAAGGCGGCGGTGGTGGTGCTGATGACCTTCTTCCCGATGCTGGTGGCCACGCTGGCCGGGTTGCAGGCGGCGGGCAAGTTGGAGCGCGAGCTGATGCACAGTTATGCCGCCGGTTACGCGCGCACGCTGATCGACCTGCGGCTGCCGATGGCCATGCCCTTCCTGTTCAGCGCGCTCAAGGTCAATGCCACGCTGGCGCTGATCGGCGCGATCGTGGCCGAGTTCTTCGGCTCGCCCACCGTGGGGCTGGGGTTTCGCATCAGCACCGAGGCGGCGCGCATGAACATGGGCCTGGTGTGGGGCGCCATCGTGGTGGCGGCGGTCACCGGCTCGGTGGCCTATGCGCTGCTGGTACAACTGGAGCGGCGGGTGGCCTTCTGGCACCCCTCGATCCGGGCCAAGTGACGTTCCAAGCGAGTTCTTCCGCCAGGCCAAAGCCTGGTCTTTCCAAACCGAAGCACAGGAGTGAGCGATGACGGGTTTCACGATCAAGGGGGCCGTGCTGGCCGCCGTTTTGGCGACCACCGCCCTGGCGGCGAGTACCGCCGCACATGCTGCCGACAAGGTGGTGGTGCAGATGAAGTGGGTGCCACAGGCGCAGTTTGCCGGCTACTACGTGGCGCAGGCCAAGGGCTACTACAAGGACGCCGGGCTCGACGTCACCATCAAGCCGGGCGGCCCGGACGTGAGCCCGGTGCAGGTGCTGGCCGGCAACCAGGCCGACGCCATCGTCAACTGGATGCCCGACGCGCTGGCCGCGCGTGAGGCCGGCGTGCCGCTGGTCAACATCGCGCAGATCTTCGACAAGAGCGGGCTGATGCTCACCTGCAAGAAGGCCAGCGGCGTGGCCACGCCGAAAGATTTCAAGGGCAAGACCCTGGGCGTCTGGTTCGGCGGCAACGAGTACCCGTTCCTGAATTGGATGGCCAAGCTGGGCCTGAAGCCCGACACCGACGTCAAGGTGCTCAAGCAAGGCTTCAACGTCGACCCGCTGCTGCAGAACCAGGCCGCCTGCATCAGCACCATGATCTACAACGAGTACTGGCAGGTGGTGGACGCCGGCGTCAAGGAGAGTGACCTGGTCACCTTCTTCTACGAGAAGGAGGGCGTGGCCTCGCTGGAAGACGGCCTGTACGCGCTGGAATCCAAGCTCAAGGACCCGGCCTTCGTCGCCCGCATGGGCAAGTTCGTCAAGGCCACGCTCAAGGGCTGGAACGACGCGGTGAAGGACCCGGCCGGCGCCGCCAAGATCGTCGTGGCCGCCGATCCGTCGGGCAGCGCCACGCTGAAGGTGCAGCAGCGCCAGATGGAGAACGTGGCCAAGCTGATCAGCCACGCCGGCACCGCCAAGATGGGCTACCTCGACCCGGCCGCCTATCAGCGCACGGTCAAGGTGCTGCTGGCCGGTGGCAGCTCGCCGGTGATCAAGAAGGACCCGGGCAAGGCGGCCTACACGCACGCCGTGTTCGAGGCCGCCAGCAAGTAAGCCGGCGGGTGTCGTGCCGCGTCCCGCCGACGATGAGGCCCGCAAGGGCCTGATCCGCCAGGCCAACGAGGCGCGCATCCTCGGCGCGGGCGAGAAGGTGTTCGCCCGCGCCGGCTTCAACGGCGCGACGATGGCCGCCATTGCCGACGAGGCCGGCCTGCCCAAGGCCAACCTGCACTACTACTTCGGCAGCAAGCTCGCGCTGTACCGCGCGGTGCTGGCGCGCACGTTGCACGACTGGCTGGTGCCGCTGGACGGCCTGCAGCCCGAGGCCGACCCACGTGCCGCGCTGGAGACCTACATCCGCGCCAAGATGGCGATGAGCGCGCAACGGCCCGACGCCTCGCGCGTGTTCGCCAACGAGCTGCTGCACGGCGCCGGCGTGGTGGGCGAGCTGATGCGCGGCGAGCTGCGCGCCACGGTGCGCAGGAAGGCCGCGGTGATCGACGGCTGGGTCGCCGCCGGCCGCATGGCGCCGGTCGATGCAACGCATCTGTTCTTCACCATCTGGGCGGCCACCCAGACCTATGCCGATTTCGACGTGCAGGTGCGCGCGGTCCTGGGCCGCGACGAACTGACGCCGCGCGACCACCAGCGCGCCACCGAGCATGTGGTGGGCTTGATCCTGCGTGGCTGCGGACTGGCGGGCTGAATCGCCCCCGCAACTGCGGGGGGATCGGCCAATTGGCCGATGGGCGCCAGCGGGCCAGACCCTGACCATCTGAGGGTTGCAACTTCCGCCGCACGTGGCAGGGCTTCCGATGTCTCGCTTGTCTTCCCTCATGTTTCTGGCTGCCGCCACCAGCGCGGCCACACCGGGGGTTGCTGCCGTGCCGGCCGCCACTGCCAACACGGTCTTGATCGCTGCTTCGAGCCTGGCGCCACCCGTCCCGGTCATTTCACCGGAATTCGGTTCCCACCAAGCGATGTTTGCCGGCGGTCAAGCGCGCGCCAGCCTCACGCTGGGTGCCGACGCGGACAGCGTGCCGTTCATCGCCTTCAATGCGGCGGCCAGTGGCCGGTCGTGGGCCGACCTGACCGGCTCTCTCGTCTACCACTGGATGGTGGAAGGCGCGCCTGGCAGCAGCGAACTGGTGCCGGTCACCATCACGTCGCTGGGGCGCATCCGGGCGCAGGTCACCGGGCAGGCTGTGCACCCCGACAGCCGGGCCGGCGCCTCGGCCAACTGGGTCGGCATGCTGGTCAGCAACACGTTCGAAACCTGGAGTACCGGTGGCCGGCAGGACATCCGCACCTATGGCGTCAATTCCGGCAACCGGGCTGGCCCCAAGCCGACGGAGTTCGCCGATCCCGGCCTGTCGGCGCCCGGTGGCAGCGTAACGGCCACCGGCGAGGCCAGCTTCTCCGAGACCTTCACGCTGATGGTCTACCCGAACGTGGCCAACCGCATCGTCATGCAGGTGTCTGCGGGCGTCGCCAATGGTCTCTACAACGACGACGATCCGGTCTACAGCTGGACCATGAACGGCTACCTCGACCCGGTCATCACCATCGACCCTGGCTATGCCAGCCGCTTCAGCGTTCTGCAAAGCGCCATCCCGATGGTGCCGGTGCCCGAGGCGTCGACCTGGGCCATGCTGCTGGCCGGCCTGGGCGGGCTGGCCTCGGCGGTGCGCCGCCGCAGCGGATCTGCCTGAGTGTCATCCGCCTGGTGCCAGGCTGCGCAGTAGTGACTGGATGCGCCGCCATCCCATGCCGCTGGGCCCGGGCTTCGCCCTTGAAGTTTGGTGGCCGCCTTCGGGCTCTTGGCGGTCTTCTCCTTCCTTGAAAGCCGGCGTTCGGCAGCTCGCGCGAGGCCGAGGCCGGACCTGTTCATCGATGCCGCACAGCCAAGGCGGCTATCCTCGGCACCATGACGCTCGACACCTTGGAACTTCAGACCGGCGAGAACCCCATCGCCAGCATCGTGGTGCTGCACGGCCTGGGTGCCGACGGCAACGACTTCGTGCCCATCGCCGAGGAACTGGACCTGTCGGCCGTGGGCCCGGTGCGCTTCGTCTTTCCGCACGCGCCGGTGCGGCCGGTCACGCTCAACGGCGGCATGGCGATGCGGGCCTGGTACGACATCCTGGGCACCGGCCCGGGCCGGCCGGAAGACGAGGCCGGCCTGCGCGCCTCCCTCCACCAGGTGCAGGCCCTGCTCGACCGCGAGGCCGCGCGCGGCATGGCGCCCGGCCGCACCGTGCTGATGGGCTTCTCGCAGGGCTGCGCGATGACCCTGCTCACCGGCCTGCGCGCGCCACAGCGGCTGGCCGGGCTGGTGGGCCTGTCGGGCTACCTGCCGCTGGCCGCCACCACCGCCGCCGAGCGCAGCGCCGCCAACCGCGACACGCCGGTGTTCCTGGCCCACGGTCGCTTCGACCCGATGGTGGTGCTGGCCCGCGGCACCGCCACGCGGGAGACGCTGCTGGCCCTGGGCCAGCCGGTGCAGTGGCACGACTATCCGATGGAGCATTCGGTCTGCGCCGAGGAGATCGCCGACCTGAACCGCTGGCTGTTGCAGGTGCTGGCGCCGGCCGCGGCCTGACCGTCACCGCGCCACCGCGCAGGGGGTGGCGCTGATCCAGCGCGGCTGCGGGCGGGGCTGAGGCCCGCGCCGCGCCGGCCGCGGTTTACAGCGTCTGCGCGGCGGTCTGCACCACGATGTTGGTCACCGGCACGTTCTCGTACACGTTTGCAGCAACCGTGCGCGTGGCCACGGCGCTCATCGCGTCGATCACCGCCAGGTCGCTGACGATGCGGCCGAACACGGCATAGCCCGGGCTGGCAGCGTTCTGGTAGTTGAGGAAGAGGTTGTCGACGCTGTTGAAGAAGAACTGCGACGTGGCGCTGTCGAATGCCGTCGTGCGCGCCATCGCGATCGTGCCGCGGGTGTTGCTCAGGCCCTTGTTGGTCTCGAGTGCGATGGCCGCACGCGCGCCGGCCTGCGCCGTCAGCGTGGTGCCCGCCACGCCGGTGAACCCGCCGCCCTGCACCACGAAGCCGGGGACCACGCGGTGGAAGATGGTGCCGTTGTAGAAGCCGGCATTCGCATAGGCCAGGAAGTTGTCGACCGTCAGCTTCACCACCGCCGGTTCCAGCTCGATCACGATGGTGCCCATCGTCGTGGTCATCGTGACCCGGGGCTTCGGCACAACCTGCTGCGGACCGCTGTAGAACTCGGCGCCGCCACTGCTGGCGGTCAGGCGCACGCTCAGGGCCTGGTTGGGTGTGCAGGTGATCTCCTGCTGCGTGGCCGAGCCGCCGGCCTTCACGGCCACGCCGTCGCAACCGGGGGCGGTAAACGTCACGCCGCTGGCCAGGTTGGTGCCGGTGATGGTGAAGGTGCTCAAGCGGCCGTAACTCAGCCGGTCGGGCGTCACGCCCGTGATGGTGGGGTTGTTGGCCACCGGCGTGCCGGCATCGTCCGAGCCCCCGCCGCCGCAGGCTTGCAGCAACAGGGCGCAGGTGGCGATGGCCAGGGCGCGTCGGGGCAGGCGATGGAGGGGGGAGGTGATCATGGGATGTGCGGGTTGAAGTGGTGCCGATGAGGCTTCAAAGTATCACCCATGACATCGCCCTTGCCACCGCTGGCCCCCTTGTTCACCACCCAAGCCGGGGTGCTGGACATCGCCTACCACCGGGCCGGCCCCGACGACGGCGCGCCGGTGCTGCTGATGCACGGCTTTCCGTACGACATCCACGCCTATGCCGAGGTGGTGCCGCTGCTCGCAGCGCAGGGCTGCCGGGTGATCGTGCCCTACCTGCGCGGCTTCGGGCCCACGCGTTTCCGCTCGGCCGACACGCCCCGCTCGGGCGAGCAGGCGGCCTTGGGCGCCGACCTGCTGGCGCTGATGGACGCGCTGGCGATCCCGCGCGCGGTGCTGGCCGGCTACGACTGGGGTGGCCGCGCCGCCTGCGTGGTGGCCGCGCTGTGGCCCGAGCGCTGCGCCGGGCTGTTGAGCTTCAACAGCTACAACCTGCAGGACATCGCCCGCGCGATGCAGCCCGACACGCCCGACAACGAGCGCCGCCTCTGGTACCAGTATTACTTCCATGGCGAGCGCGGCCGCAACGGCCTGGCCCAGGACCGGCGCGCGCTGTGCCGGCTGCTGTGGCAGACCTGGTCGCCCACCTGGCGCTTCGACGAGACCACCTTTCAGCGCAGTGCGGCGGCGTTCGACAACCCCGATTTCGTCGACGTGGTGATCCAGTCGTACCGGCATCGCTTCGGCCTGGTGCCGGGTGATCCGGCGCTGGCCGACATCCAGCGCCAGCTGGCGGCGCAGCCGGCCATCAGCGTGCCCACGTTGACCTTCGATGGCGCCGACGACGGCGTGCGCCCGCCGGCTCCTGCCGCCCAGCACGGCCACCGCTTCACCGGCCCACGCATCCACGCCTTGGTGCCCGGCGTGGGCCACAACATGCCGCAGGAGGTGCCGCAGGTGTTTGCCGACGCGGTGCTGCGGCTGGTGGCCGGGCGCGTCTAGGCCCAGCGCGGCCCATGCGGTCGCTGAGGTGACGGCCCGCGCGGGCCCGGCGGGCCTATGCTGGCCGCCCGATTGACCCTCACCATCCATCCCGACCACCACGAGGCACCCCATGGGCTACAACACCCTGAACTGGCAGATCGACGACCGCGTGCTGACGCTGACGCTGAACCGGCCGGCGCAGCTCAACGCCTTCACCGTCGAGATGGCCAACGAGCTGATCGACGCCTACCACCGCGCCAGCGACGACGACGCGGTGGGCGCGGTGGTGGTCACCGGCGCCGGCCGCGCCTTCTGCGCCGGCATGGACCTGTCGACAGGCGGCAACGTCTTCGGCCTGGACGAGAGCCTGAACCCCAGCCTGGACCAGCTCGACACCCTGTGGGACGACCCGGCCATCGTCAACGGCGTGCGCGACACCGGCGGGCGCGTGTCGCTGGCGGTCTACGACTGCAAGAAGCCGATCATCGGCGCGATCAACGGCGCCGCGGTGGGCATCGGCGCGACGATGACGCTGCCGATGGACGTGCGCCTGGCGTCCGACAAGGCCCGCATCGGCTTTGTCTTCGGCCGCATCGGCGTGGTGCCCGAGGCCTGTTCGACCTGGTTCCTGCCGCGCATCGTGGGCCTGCAGCAGGCGATGGACTGGGTCTATTCGGCCGACATCCTGACGGCGCAGCAGGCGCTGGACGGTCGGCTGCTGAAGGCCGTGGTGCCGCATGACCAGCTGCTGGCCGAGGCGCATGCGCTGGCGCACAAGTACATCGACCAGCGCAGCCCGGTGTCGATCGCGCTGATGCGCCAGATGCTGCTGCGCAACCATGCGATGCCGCATCCACGCGACGCACATGCCGTCGAATCGCTGGCCATGCTGCACACCAGCCGCCACGACGGCAAGGAAGGCGTGGCCTCGTTCAACGAAAAGCGCGCGCCGGCCTACACCGGCCGTGCGTCCACCGATCTGCCCGCTTTCTACCCCTGGTGGTGAGCGTCCGCGCCCTTCATCGAGATAACACAGGAGACAGCATGGAACGCAAGGTGTGTGTGGTCACGGGTTCGTCCTCGGGCATCGGCGCGGCCACCGCGCGGCTGTATGCCGAGCGCGGCTGGAACGTGGTGGTCAATTTCTCGCGTGAAGCCGCGCCGGCCGAGGCCGTGGCCGATGAATGCCGTGCGCTGGGCGCGGACGTGCTGGTGCAGCGCTGCAACGTCGCCGACGACGCCGACTGCCTCGCGCTGGCCGCCGCGGTGCAGGCGCGCTGGGGCCGCTGCGACGTGCTGGTCAACAACGCCGGCACCACCAAGTTCGTGCATGCGCGCAAGCTCGACGGGCTGGATGCCGAGGACTTCCAGCGCATCTACGCGGTCAACGTGGTGGGCGCCTTCCAGATGACCCGCGCGCTGGAGCCGATGCTCAAGTTGTCGCCCAGCGGGGCGGTGATCAACGTGTCGTCGATCGCGGCGTCCACCGGCATGGGCTCGTCCATCGCCTACGCCGCCAGCAAGGGCGCGCTGAACACGCTGACGATGGCGCTGGCGCGCGCGCTGGGCCCGGCCATCCGCGTCAACGCCATCGCCCCCGGCCTGGTCGAGACGCCCTGGCTGCAGAACGGCATGGGCGCCGAGCGCTACGCCGCCAGTGTCGAGGGCTACAAGGCGCGCGCCGCGCTGGCCGAGATCATCCAGCCCGAAGACGTGGCGCGTACCGCCTGGTACCTGGGCGTGGACGCCACCAAGACCAGCGGCGAGGTGCTGGCGGTGGATGCGGCGATCAAGCTGATGCCCGTGTGACGGCGGCGCGCGCGGCCGCTTCGTGGGATAGTCGCCCTCCGATGTTCGAGCGCCGCCCGCCCCCTTCTGCGTCTTCCGGCCCGGCCCGGGCCCCCGGCGCGGCCGGTTCATCCAGGCCGCCGCCCCAGCCCGGCCCCGCGGTGGAGCCGCAGCTCGACGCCTACCGGCCGATCAGCCCGCGGCTGCGGGGCGTGATCGTGCTGCTGACGCTGGCCACCGTGCTGGTGATCGCGGTGCTGATGCTGCAACCGCACCGACGGCTGACGGCCGCCAAGGCCGCCCGCGCCGAAGCGGCCCGCATCGCCGCCTGCCCGCCGGGGGCTGCCAGTGCCGCGCCCGGCTGCCCGGGCGGCCGCATGGAGGTGCTGGTGCTGCCGGCACCGGCCGCCGCGCCACGCTGACCGGCCGCCGCTGCAGCGGGCGGCAACGACCGTCAAGCCGGCGCGGTTGCTTCGTCCTCCAACTGCTCCCCCAGGAAGCCGCCGCTCTGGTGCGCCCACAGCCGCGCATACAGCCCGCCTTGCGCCAGCAGGCTGGCATGGTCACCTTGCTCGACCACGCGGCCGGCGTCCATCACCACCAGCCGGTCCATCGCGGCGATGGTGGACAGCCGGTGCGCGATGGCCACCACCGTCTTGCCCTCCATCAGCCGGTACAGGCGGGCCTGGATGGCCGCCTCGACCTCGCTGTCGAGCGCGCTGGTGGCTTCGTCCAGCAGCAGGATGGGCGCGTCCTTGAGCATC
>JAURXG010000261.1 GCA_030654555.1 Aquabacterium sp. | reverse complement strand
GGTAGCGCGCAAGCATGTCATTGATGGTGTAGTTGCGTACATGGCCCATGTGCAGCTTGCCGCTGGGGTAGGGCAGCATCGAGCAGGCGTAGAACTTCGGCTTGCTCTGATCCTCGGTCACGCGGTAGGCGTCATGGCCGTTCCACAGCGGTTGCGCCCAATGGGCATGGGCAGCGGCTTCGACCTCGGCGGGGGCGTATTTCTCGTTCATACGTCGATTCTACGGATCGAGACTGCGGGGCCGGCCCTGCGCCCTGCCTCGTGCCGTGACGAGGCCGACGCGCGACACGCTCTCAGCGACCCGGCGGACTTGCCGGCCAGGGCTGCGCCGATTGCAGTGCCTGCGCAACTGTGCCCGCCACCACTGCCACGCCCAGAGCGTTGTGGTGTCCGTCGTAGGGACCGATGGCCATCGACCGGGCTGATTTCAGGGCCTGCGCCGCGTAGGCGGGCGCCATGTCGACCACCGTGGCGCCCTCGGCCCGGGCCAGGGCCGCAAAGCGGTCGCTGTCGGCAATCGGCAGGCCGGCGGTGTCGCGCCCGGGCACTGGTTTGTCGATGACGATGACCAGGCGGCCGCGCACATATGGACGGATGCGCTCGAAGAAGGTGATGCCGATCCGGTCCAGAATCGCACTGTCCGGACCGGCGGGCTCCGCCCGCGCCGGAGCGGCGTGTACCACGGTGCGTTGTCCGGGCAGCAGCGTGGCCGGCAGCCCGCGCAACGTGGGCCACAGCCGGTCGGGCCGGATCTTGAGCTGGCTGAACAAGTACTGGGCCAGGGCCGAGTGCCGCATCCATTGCTTGAGCGTCGACGGCGGGGGCAGGCGGTCGACACGGGACTGGCCGGTGGTCGGGTCGAGGCAGGGGCCGTTGATTTGTCCAGAGCCGCAGAGGGATTGGCGGATATCGCCCACATCCACGAGGATGACCATGTCGCGCACGTCGTACCGTTGCGCGGCCATGCGCACGCGCTCGGCGTAATCCAGCAGCGAGGTGCCGGGGCAGCCCATCGCGAAGACGCGGCGGTCAGCCGGCAACAACTGGGCCAGTTGCGCCGCCGGGCGCTGCTTGGCGGGTAGCGCCGAGGCTTCGACATGGCTGTCACCGATCAGCGCGACGGCCTTCGGGTCGGGCGTGAAATCCAGGTCGGCGGCGAAGCCCACGTTGTTGACCCGCAGGCGCTGTGCATTGCGCAGGTCCCAGCCGGTCGAAACCGTGAAGCTGTGCCCGGCCGGGTAGGTCAGGATCATCGGGTCGCTGTAGTAGTTGCTGGCCGTGGCGGTGGAGACGGGCAGCAGCCGGAACAGTCCTTCCAGCAGCAGCGCCAGCAAGCAGGCTCCAGCGACCAGTCTCAACATCAGCGCGGGCATGGCGGCGGGCCGTCAGAAGTTGAAGTAGATGAAGGCACTGACGCTGCTCCGGGTGGCGTTGACCAACACCAGCAGCGCCACCGCGGACAACAATGCGCCGGCCAGGGCGGCGCGTGCGGCCGAGTGCGCACGGCACCAGACCAGCAGCCTCTCGCCGATGCGGTTGCTGTTGGGCGCCAACGCGGCCATGGCGCCCAGCACCCCGCACCACAGCGTGCCGGTGACTACCGACAGCCCCGCATTCCACAACAGCGGCGGTGCAGCTATGGCCTGGCCGGCCATGCCGGCCAGGATGTTGAGCGCGCCGTCGAAGGTGGTGGCGCGGAACAGCACCCAAGCCACCAGCACCGCCAGCATCGTGATCGACCACGACAGCAGGCGCCAGGCGCGCCAGCGGCCCATCCGGGCGTGCCAGGTTGGGCCGATGACCGCCCGAAAGCCGTGGTGCAGCATCAGGTACAAGCCATGCAGCGCACCCCAGGCCACGAACGTCCAACTGGCGCCATGCCACAGGCCGCCCAGCACCATGGTGGTAGCCAGGTTGAGGTAGCGGCGCACGGCGCCGTGCCGGTTGCCGCCCAGCGCGATGTAGAGGTAGTCGCGCAGGAAGGTCGACAGCGAGATGTGCCAGCGCCGCCAGAAGTCGCTGATGTTGCCGGCCTGGTAGGGCGAGTCGAAGTTGAAGGGCAGCCGGACGTTGAACATCCACGACAGGCCGATCGCCATGTCGGAATAGCCCGAGAAATCGAAATACAGCTGCAAGGCATAGGCCGAGGCACCCAGCCAAGCGTCGCCGGCCGAGGGTAACTGGCCCGCATCAGCCGGGTTGAACACCGCGTCAGCATAGGGGCTGATCCCGTCGGCCAGCACCACCTTCTTGAACAACCCGATCGCGAAGATGCCCAGCCCCGCCACCAGGTTGCCGGCTTGCACGCGGTAGATGGCCGGGTCTGCGAACTGCGGCATCATCTGTGCGTGGTGCAGCACCGGGCCGGCCACCAGGTGCGGAAAGTAGGTGACGAACAGGCCGTAGTGCACGGCCGCCGGCTCGTTTACCTTGTGGCGGTAGGCGTCTACCAGGAACGCGACCTGCGTGAAGCTGTAAAACGAGATGCCGATCGGCAGCTGCAGACCGGGCAGCGGCCAATGCTGCCCCGACAGCAGGTTCACGTTGCGCACCAGAAAGTCGGCGTACTTGAAGCAGGCCAACAGCGCCAGGTTGATAGTCACGCCCGTGGCCAGCCAGGCCTTGGCGCCGATGCCGCCTAGCGAGATGCGGCGGCCGATCGCGAAGTTCACGGCTATCGACCCCAGCAGCAGCCAGGTGTCCACCGGCTGCCAGTGGCTGTAGAACAGCAGCGAGGCCAGCAGCAGCCACAGCGCAGCGCCTGGGGCCGATCGCCGCCCGATCAGGTAAAACCCAAGCAGGGTCAGCGGCAGGAACAGCAGTACGAAGGTGGGTGTGGTGAAGAGCATGCGGCCGGTCGTAAGTCAACGAGCGGCCAGTTCGGTGACGAAGCCGATGCGCACCAGCCCGCCGTCCTGCACCAGACCGATCAGCTCGGCGATGCGGCCGTAGGGCACCTGCTGGTCGGCGCGCAGCTGCACCTCGGTGGCCGGGTTGCGCTGGGCCGACTCGCGGATGCGGGCCTTCAACTGTTCGCCGCTCACCGCCTCGTCGCCCCAGAACAGCTGGCCCTGCGGGTTGACCGCCACGGTGACGAAGGTGGGGGCATCGGTGGGCTTGGCGCCGGCGGTCTTGGGCAGATCGAGCCGCAGGCTGCTGCTCATCAGCGGCGCGGTGATGATGAAGATCACCAGCAGCACCAGCATCACGTCGATCAGCGGCGTCATGTTGATGTCGCTCATCGGTTGTGAGGCGCCACCGCGCTCGAGCCGGCCGAAGGCCATGGTCTAGACCTCGGCGCCTGGCGCGCCGTCGAGCGCCATCTCGCGCAGGTCGTGCGCAAAGCCTTCCAGCCCGGCCTCGCAGCCGGCCACCCACTTGCCGAACAGGTTGTAGGCCAGCACCGCCGGGATCGCCACCGCCAGGCCGGCGGCGGTCATCACCAGCGCCTCGCCCACCGGGCCGGCCACCTTGTCGATGGTCAGCGCGCCGGCCGCGGCGATGCTGATCAGCGCGTGGTAGATGCCCCACACCGTGCCGAACAGGCCGATGAAGGGCGAGGTGCTGCCGATCGAGGCCAGCAGCACCTGGCCGAACTGCAGGTGCGCCAGGCTGCGATGCAGCGCCTCGCGCAGGCGCCGGGTGAGCTGCGAGCCCAGTGCCGCGCGCGTGGCCAGCGTGCCGGTGGGCTCGACCAGCGTGCCGGCCTGCAGCAGCGGCAGCAGCACCTGCTCACGGTCGAGTGCCGCCAGCCGGGTGCGGCCGGCATCGAGGGTGTCGGCGGCCCAGAAGGCGGGTACGGCGCGTGCGATGTCGCGCCGCGCGCGCCCCAGTACCCAGGTCTTCCAGACGATCACCACCCAGGCGCTGACCGACATCGCCAGCAGCAGCGCCACCACCGTGCGGCCGATGGCATCGCTTTCGGCCCAGAACTGCGTCAGGCCCTGCATGCGCTGCCTTGCATGTCAGCCCAAGCCCAGCACGTCGTTCATGTTGAACAGCCCGCTCGGGCGCCCGGCCAGGAAGCGCGCCGCACGCAGGCTGCCCTGCGCGTAGCCGGCGCGGCTGCTGCTCTTGTGGCTGATCTCGATGCGCTCGCCGGTGCCGGCAAACAGCACGGTGTGGTCGCCCACGATGTCGCCGCCGCGGATGGTGGCAAAGCCGATGCTCGACGGATCACGCTCGCCGGTGACACCTTCGCGGGCGAACACGGCGCAATCCTTCAGGTTGCGGCCCAGCGCGCCGGCCAGCACCTCGCCCATCTGCAGCGCGGTGCCGCTGGGTGCGTCCACCTTGTGGCGATGGTGGGCCTCGATCACCTCGATGTCGTAGCCCTGGTTCAGCGCGCGTGCAGCCTGGTCCAGCAGCTTGAGCACCACGTTCACGCCCACGCTCATGTTGGGCGCCATCACCAGCGCGATGTGGCCGGCGTGCGCGGCGATCTCGGCCTTCTGTGCCTCGCTGAAGCCGGTGGTGCCGATCACCGCCTTGACGCCCAGCGCGCGGCACACCGCCAGATGGGCCAGCGTGCCTTCGGGCCGGGTGAAGTCGATCAGCACCTGGGCATTCGCCAGGCCGGTGCGCAGATCGCTGGTGATCACCACGCCGGTGTGCTGGCCGGCAAACGCGCCGGCGTCCTGGCCGAGGGCCGGGCTGCCGGCGACGTCGAGTGCGCCGGCCATCGCGCAATCGGGCGCGGCCAGCACCGCCTCGACCAGCATGCGCCCCATGCGGCCCGATGCCCCCGCGACGGCGATGCGCAGCGGCGAGGCCGTCATGAAGGTTCCAGCGGCGGGTAGCTGCGCACGGCGCCCATCGGCACCGTGGGCTCGGGCTCGGCCTTGGGCGGCTTGGGCAGGGCCTTCACCTGCTCTTCGGTCAGCTCGATCGGCGCCTTGCGGTTGGCTGCGATCGGCCGGCTGATGGCGGCGACGAACTCGCGCTCGGTGGGCAGGTCTTTCGCCTCCAGCCGCTCGAGCTGGTCGCCCTTGAAGAAGGCCACCACGTCGCGACGCTGCGGTTCGGTGCCCTGGCGCTTGATGGTGAACACATAGTCCCAGCGGTCGGCATGGAACACATCGGTCAGCATCGGCGAGCCGAGGATGTCGCGCACCTGGGCGCGGCTCATGCCGGGCTTGATCAACGCGGCCTGCTCCTGCGTGACCACGTTGCCCTGCACGATGTCCATGCGGTAGGGGGTGATCACGCCGAGGAAACTGTCGCCGGATTGCAGCGACGGCAGCGGGGGCAGCATCGAACAACCTCCACCGGCCAACAGCAGGGGAACCAGCGCGCCAAGGGCGGCCACGCGGCGGACATGGAATGGATTGCTCAAAAGGCCTGCCTGCAAGGTGGTGCCGGGCATGGCGCTGGGCGCGTCACGCAGGGCTGGATATGATCCATCGATTCTAGCCACCCACCATGCCCCACCGCGCAGCCACGCCCATGACCCACGCCGACGAGCTCAAGAGCAGCGGCTTGAAGGCCACCCTGCCGCGCATCAAGATCCTCGAGGTCTTCCAGCGCACGGCGCAGCGCCACATGACGGCCGAGGACGTCTTCAAGGCCCTGCTGATGGAAGGCGCCGACATCGGCCTGGCGACGGTGTACCGGGTGCTGATGCAGTTCGAGCAGGCCGGGCTGCTGTCGCGCAGCCACTTCGAATCGGGCAAGTCGGTGTTCGAGCTGAACGAGGGCCAGCACCACGACCACCTGGTGTGCCTGACCTGCGGCCGCGTCGAGGAGTTCTACGACCCCGAGATCGAGCAGCGCCAGCGCGCCGTGGCCCAGGCGCATGGCTTCGAGCTGCAGGACCACGCGCTGTCGTTGTATGCGGTGTGCGCCAAGCCCGCCTGCCCGCACCGCGGCAAGTAGCCAGCCAACCCGCCGCGGCTACTCTTCGGGCAGCTGCATCGCGCGCTGGTGGCGCTCGATGAATTCCTGGTAGGTGTCGATGCCACGCAGCTGCAGGATGGTGTTGCGCACCGCCGCCTCGACCAGCACCGCCAGGTTGCGGCCGGCGTCCACGGTGATCACCACCTTGCGCACGGGGATGCCCAGGATGTCCTCGTACAGCGGCTCGTAGGGCAGGCGCTCGAACTCCCGCTCCATCGTCTCCTTGCGCACCAGGTGCACGATGAGCTTCAGGCGCATCTTGCGGCGCACCGCGGTCTCGCCGAAGATCGCCTTGATGTCGAGCAGGCCGATGCCGCGCACCTCCAGCAAGTTCATCAGCAGGTCGGGGCAGCGGCCTTCCAGCGCGCTCTGCGAGATCTTGTACAGGTCGACCGCGTCGTCGGCCACCAGGCCGTGGCCGCGGCTGATCAACTCGAGCCCCAGCTCGCTCTTGCCCAGGCCCGACTCGCCGGTGAGCAGCACGCCCAGGCCCAGGATGTCCATGAACACGCCGTGGCGGGTGATGCGGTCGGCGAACAGCTGCGCCAGGTAGGCGCGCACGATGTCGATCACCTGGCCGGCGGATTCGGACGTGACGAACAACGGAATCTCGGCGCGGTCGCACATCGCCACCAGCCGGTTGGGCGGCGTCACGCCGTCGGCGGCAATCAACACCGGTGGCTCGAGCGTGACGATGCGCGAGATGCGGCGCTCCTGGTCGTCGGAGGCCGATTCGGACAGGTAGCGCACCTCGCGGCGGCCGACGATCTGCACCCGGTAGGGGTGGATGTAGTTGAGGTAGCCGACCAGGTCGGCGGCCGACTGCGCATCGCGCACGGCGGCATCGTCGAAGCGGCGTTCGGGATGGGCGTGGCCGGCGATCCACTCCCAGCGCAGCAGTTCGCGGTGGGCTTCGAACAGCGCCTCGGCGCTGATCGAGGTGGGTTTCAAGCGCTGGCCCCGGGCATCGTCTCGGCGCGCATCAGGCGACCGACTTCAGTGGCGCCCAGTCGGAGATCAGCTTGTGCAGCGCCGCCGCATCCTCGGCGGCCTTCATGCGCTCGCGCAGTTCGCGGTCGGACAGCAGTTCGGCGATCTCCGACAGGATCTCGAGGTGACGCTGCGTGGCGGCCTCGGGCACCAGCAGGAAGATCAGCAGGCCCACCGGCTCGTCGTCGGGGGCGTCGAAGGGGATCGGCTGCTTGACGCGCACCACCGCCGCCAGCGGATTCTTCAAGCCCTTGATGCGGCCGTGCGGAATCGCCACCCCATGGCCCAGCCCGGTGGAGCCCAGGCGCTCGCGGGCGAAGAGGTTGTCGGTGACCGTGGCCCGGGCAATCGCGTGCTGGTTCTCGAACAGCAGCCCGGCGTGCTCGAAAGCGCGCTTCTTGCTGGTGGCGTCCACGTCCACCATCACGTTGGCGGCGGGCAGGATGGCGGCGAGACGATTCATGGCGTTCTCCCCGCTTCACGGCGGCTTCCGGCCGGCGCGACCACGGGTCCTGTGACAGAGAGATGATTATAGAAACGCATTGCTGCACTGCAATGTAGATGTAACCGCTCAAGTGCGGGATGTTGTCACGACGCCGACATCCGTGCCGAACAACAAAAACGGCCCCCGCAGGGGCCGTCGGTGCGATAGGCGTTGGCTCAGGACAGGCCGGCGTCCAGGCGCTTGGCGGGCGGATGGTGGTGGTCCTGCAACCGGTCCTTGTGGCGGCAGACCTGGCGATCCAGTTTGTCCATCAACTGGTCGATCGCTGCGTACAGGTCTTCATGCGACTGCTCGACAAAGATGTCCTTTCCTTTCACATGGAGCGTCACTTCGGCTTTCTGCCGTCGTTCCTTCTCCTTGAGCTTTTCGACTGTCAGCAGAACACTGATGTCGACCACCTGGTCGAAATGCCTTGTGACCCGATCGAGCTTGGTGAGCACGTACTCACGAAGCGCCGGCGTTACATCCAGATGGTGTCCGCTGATCGTCAGGTTCATCGAAGCGTCCTTTCAAAAGGGTTTCTCGAGGTCCGGACGGTGTTTCAAGGCCTTGCCGACGCAGCACGCAGCCTACCCGCCCGAGGCCAGTGTGCTCCTCTTCCGCGCCACATGACAAGTGCATGTCTGGGCCGCCGACGTGCTGATTTGCCGTGTTCGAGGTCTTGCCAGCCAAGGCAGCCATGCCCGGCCCGAGCGCTACTGTCAGACCTGACATCGGTGTTTTCCTAGGGGTGCACCCGCGTGGGGCGGGGCAATCGGGGTAAAGTGAAAAAAAGTCGCGAAGCTTCCCGAAGGCGCTGTTTTCCGTCATCCGGGGGTTCGCAGTCCATCTTCATGCCATGCCGACGCGGGTTGTCGCGCGTCATGGCGCTTCTAAAGACCGGCTCCCCGGCAGCGCGATGCGAAAAAGCGCCACGAACGACGATGTCCTGTCCACCCGCGAAGCCGCCGAGCAGCTTGGCGTTGCCTTGCGTACGGTGCAGTTGTGGGTTGAAAGCGGTGTGTTGCCGGCCTGGAAGACCGCGGGCGGGCACCGTCGCATCTCCCGCGTGGCCGTCGAGCGGCTGATCAGCGAGCGCCGTGCCGCGTTGTCGGGCGATCCGGCCAGCGCGGCCCCGGCCGACGCGACAGGGGCGCGGCTGCAGGTGATGGTGGTCGAAGACGAGCCCGAACTGCTGCGGCTGTTCACCATGGTCATCGCCGGCTGGGACCTCCCCATCGATGTCACCCCGGCGGTGAATGGCTTCGAGGCCCTGCTCCGACTGGGTCAGCACTGCCCCGACCTGCTGGTCACCGATCTGAACATGCCCGGCATGGACGGTTTCAAGATGATCGCCTCGCTGCGGGGTGTCGGCCCCGCCTATGACGACATGGAGATCGTCGTGGTCACGGCACTGTCCGAAGGCGACATCGAACGCCGCGGCGGCTTGCCCGCCAACGTGCGCGTGTTCCACAAGCCGGTGCCGTTCGACGAGCTCGAAGCCCTGGTCCGTGAGCGTGTCGCTTCGCTGACGGCCGCGGCCTGACGGCGCCGCTGGCCCGTGCGTCGAGCGGCGCCGGGTCGATCGCGCCCGGCGTCGACCGTGCATTGCGTCACTGACTGCCCGCCTGGCTCGCCTGCCTCCTGGCCCGCTGCGCCTGCGGCTGGCAGGCGCGGGGGACAATGTCATCGAGGTTGGCTGGCCGACAGGGCCGCGTGCTGCCCGGAGACCCCGCCATGAAACGCGTGCTGATCGTTGAAGACCAGGCCGACATTCGCAAGCTGATCCGCATGACGCTCGAGTTCGAGCCCTACGAGATCCACGAAGCGCCCAACGGCGTGGAAGGCTTGCGCCTGGCGACCGAACTGACGCCCGACCTGATCCTGCTGGACGTGATGATGCCGGGCGAACTCGACGGTCTGCAGGTCTGTGCGCGGGTGCGCGCCCAACCCGCGCTGGCGTCGACCCGGGTGGTGCTGCTGACCGCCCGCGGTCAGTCGCAGGACCGGGATGCCGGCCAGCAGGCCGGGGCCGACGAGTACCTGATCAAGCCCTTCAGCCCGCTGCAATTGATCGAGACGATCGAGCGGCTGATGCCGCCTGCCTGAGCCGCTACCCCCGCGGTGCGAATGCCATAATCGCAGGCTGTTTACTTCGGAGCACGATGTTGGACCAGAGTCACCCTCGGTGACCGTCCACTCCAGGCCAGGCTTGGGGTGAGGCGGTCCGCGGTTATCCCCCCTCCCAAGACCTCCACCGGCCGCCCGCCCCGGGCTGCCGCACCGTGCCGGAGAGCTGCATGCTCAATGTGTTCACGCTGGCCCAAGGCAGGCTGGTGCAGCAGGAAATCGAGAGCCCCGACCTCCTGGCGCAGGCCAGTCCGGTGTGGGTCGACCTCGAGTCGCCCTCGGCGATCGAGAAGGGCTGGATCAGCGCCCGCTTCGGCCTGACGATCCCCGACGACATCGTCGACGACGACCTCGAGGAGTCCGCCCGCTTCTACGAAGAGGACAACGGCGAGCTGCACATCCGCTCCGACTTCCTGATCGACGACGACGTCACGCCGCGCAACGTGCGGGTGGCGTTCATCCTGAAGGACGGCGTGCTGTTCTCGGTGCACGGCGAAGACCTGCCGGTGTTCCGCCTGCTGCGCCTGCGCGCGCGCCGCATCCCGGCGCTGATCGGCGACGCCAAGGACGTGCTGCTCAAGCTCTACGACGCCGACGCCGAGTATTCGGCCGACGCGCTGGAGGGCATCTACGACAGCCTGGAAAAGGTCAGCGCGCGCGTGCTCAAGCAGGACGTGGACGACCGCGCCGCGGGCGAGGCGCTGTCGGCCATCGCCAAGGAGGAAGACCTGAACGGCCGCATCCGCCGCAACGTGATGGACACCCGCCGCGCGGTGAGCTTCATGATGCGCAGCCGGCTGCTCAATGCCGAGCAGTTCGAGGAGGCG
>JAURXG010000256.1 GCA_030654555.1 Aquabacterium sp. | reverse complement strand
GCTGGCGCTGCTGGCCGCCGAAGGCCTGCTGGTCACCGCCGCCGGCGTGTTGCTGGGCGCGCTGACCTGCTGGGGCGCGGTGGCCGCGCTGGGCGGTTGGGTGCAGGGCCAGTTCGGCATCGTGCTGCGGCTGCTGCCGCCGGGCCGCGCAGAATGGCAGCTGATGGCGGCGGTGCTGGCCGGCGGCCTGCTGGCCAGCCTGGTGCCCGGCTGGCGCGCCTACCGCTTGTCGCTGGCCGATGGCTTGTCTCCCCGGATCTGACCTCGCATGAACCCCTTGGAACCCACCCGCCGCCGCCTGCTGCTGGCCACCGGCGCTGCCCTGATCGCCGGCCCGCTGGCCGCGCAACCGCTGCCCAAGCCCAGCACCAGCGGTGCCTACACCGAGCTGCGCTGGGACGACCTGGTGCCCAAGGGCTGGGACCCGATGAAGGGCCTCAAGGACAAGGGCATCGGCAACATGGCCGCGCTCAACGACGGCGACCCGAAGGCGGCGGCGCTGATGCGCGAGTTGCGCGAGGCCTGGGACAACGCGCCGGTCGAGCCGCAGCTCGACGGCACGCGGATCAAGCTGCCCGGCTACCTGGTGCCGGTGGAAGAGGGCGCTGCCGGCCACACCGAGTTCCTGCTGGTGCCGTACTTCGGCGCCTGCATCCACACGCCGCCGCCGCCGGCCAACCAGATCGTGCTGGTGGTGCCGGCCAAGCCGGCGGCCGGTTACCGCAGCATGGACACGGTGTGGGTCAGCGGCACGCTCAAGGCCACCCGCAGCAACTCGCCGATGGGCACCAGCGGCTACCGCCTCGAGGGCGCGCTGGTCGAGCGCTACAAGGCGCCGGCGCGCTGAAAGCGCCCGGCGCAGCGGGCGCGTGGCGTTCGGGCGCCGGGTGATCAGCCCTGGCGCAGCTTGCGCGCGGCGTCCAGCGCGAAGTAGGTCAGGATGCCGTCGGCGCCGGCGCGCTTGAAGGCCAGCAGCGATTCCATCATCACCGCGTCGCCGTCCAGCCAGCCGTTGGCCGCGGCGGCCTTCAGCATCGCGTACTCGCCGCTCACCTGGTAGGCGAAGGTCGGCACGCGGAACTGATCCTTGACCCGGCGCACGATGTCCAGGTAGGGCATGCCGGGCTTGACCATCACCATGTCGGCGCCCTCAGCGATGTCCAGCGCCACCTCGCGCAGCGCCTCGTCGCTGTTGCCCGGGTCCATCTGGTAGGCCTTCTTGTCGCTCTTGCCCAGGTTGGCGGCCGAGCCCACCGCGTCGCGGAACGGGCCGTAGAAGGCGCTGGCGTACTTGGCGCTGTAGGCCATGATGCGGGTGTTGATGTGGCCCG
>JAURXG010000242.1 GCA_030654555.1 Aquabacterium sp. | reverse complement strand
GCGCGGGGGTCGGCGCACCATCGGCCACGGGGGTCGGCGGGCTCGATGGCCGCGGGGGGGTGTCGGTCGCGCCAGGCGCGGGCTCGATCGCCGGCGCCGGCACCGCGGCGATCAGCCGGTAGCCCCGGCGCGGCACCGTCTGCAGCACCTGGTGCTGGTTGTCGCCGATGGCGCGCCGGATGTCGCCCACGGCCTGCACCAGCGAGTCGTCGGTGACGACCAGCCCCGGCCACACCACGTCGATCAGGTGGCGCTTGTCCACCGTCTCGCCGGCCCGGGCGGCCAGCAGGCACAGCAGGTCCAGCGCCTGCGGCCGCAATTCCACCCGCTGGCCGTCGGCCGTCAACAGCGCATGCCGGGCCAGATCGACCACATGGCCGGGCAAGGCAACCGTGCTGGGCGGGGCAGACATGGCGGGCGAAGTTTGGAACAGGGCCGGGGCCCGGTCAACCGATCAACCGTACGGGGGGCCGCGCTGGCGATGCGGATCGGCGTTGATCGGCGAATTTCGGGCTTGTTCGGCGCCCGCTCGGGACTTCCCGCCCCGAGGTTTCTACCGTGGGGCCACCACAACCGCACCTCCAGGAGATGGATCATGCGCACCCCCCGTTTCGCAATCGGCCTGTTCACGCTGGCCGCGGCCACCACCGTGCTGGCCCAGACGCATCCGACCGGCCCCCTCATCAGCGCCGACGCCGCGATGCGCTACCACCTGAGCCTCGAAAACCAGGTGCCCCCGCCGCGCCCGTGGGTGGCGGCCAAGGCGGTCAGCCAAGGCGCCAGCAGCGTGGCGACAGCGGGATCGGCCGAGTCGGCCGACCGCCGCTTGCAGCAGATCGTCGGCGCGTACTCGCGCGAGCGGCTGCACCGCAGCAGCTGGTTCAACCCCTGGGCCCAGCCGCCCAGCATGGCGCCGGAGCCGTTGACCGCCGTGGCCCCCGGCAATGGCGTGACCAGCCCAGGTGAATCACCGGCCCGACCGACGCCGCAGACGCTGGCCGGGCAGGTGCGGCCCTGATCCCGGCGCGCGGGCGCAGCGCCTGGCGCAATCGCTCAGCGCCCGCGTTTCGGCGCCACCTGCAGCAGCTCCCGCAGCGGCGCCTGGTAGAACCTGGCCATGGCCGTGGTGCCGTGGCCACGGGTGTCCACGCTGGCCGGGATCAGGAACAACCGGGCGCCGGCCACGCGCTGGAGTTCACGCTCCATCAGCCCCGTCTCGGGCGGGTTGCGCTCGTCGTCGGCCGAGTTGATCACCAGCAGCGCGGCCTTGATGCGGTCAAGCTGCGGGGAGGCGTCGTAGTCGCCCGATGATTCCCACTGGTAGAGGAAGTCGTTGGCATCGGCGGTGAATGGCGCCTTCAGGCGGCTGTCGAGCAGCTTGTCGGCGGCCTCCCGGGTCGGCGCCTGCTGCTGGTAGGCCAGCGTGCCGCCATTGGTGGCGATGCCGAAGAACACGTTGGCGGTCTTGATCGCCCGCGGCTGTGTGGTGTAGTTGCCCCCCATCCATTCGGGATCGTTGCGGATGGTGTCGATGATGAGCCGGCGCATCATCCAGTTGCGGCTGGACATCGCCGTCGGCTGGCTGGCCATCGGCGCCAGGGCGTCCATGAAATCGGGGTACTTCACGCCCCAGAGCCAGGTGTGCATGCCGCCCATCGAGTTGCCCATCACCAGCCGCAGGTGGCGGATGCCGAGCACCTCGGTGACCAGGCGGTACTGCGCCTGCACCATGTCGTCGTAGTTGTAGCGCGGAAACTTCGCCCGCAGTCCGTCCGAAGGCTTGGCCGATCGGCCGGCGCCCAGGGCGTCGGGCAGGATGATGAAGTAGCGGCTGGCGTCCAGCGGCTGGCCCGGGCCGAACAGCGCGCCCGCGAACGCCGGGTTGAGCATGCTGGCCGCCGAACCTGCTGTGCCGTGCAGCACCAGCACCGGTTCGCCGCCGGGTGCACCCACCGTCTTGTAGTGCAGCTTCAGCTCGGCGGCGACCTCGCCGGTGTGGAAGCGGAAGTCGCGCAGCACCGCGTCGCCCTGCTGGGGCGCAGGGTAGTCCGCGGCCATCGCTACCGCGCCGGCACAGGCCAGGGCCAGGCCACCCACGAAGCGCAGCATCCATTGCAGAGTTTGATTCATCGTTGTTCTCCGTTGTTCTGGCGGGCCGGGCGGCCACGGTCCAGGTCAGTTCACCTCGTGGTGCAGCGCCAGCGGCCCCAGCGCCTGGTGCACCGCCGCCTCCAGCGCCTGGCGCAGCGGCCCGGCGGGCGTGCCCAGCGTCACGCGGATCACCTGGCCGTGGATCGGGTCGGGTTGCACCGCCACCGTCCAGGCCGATGGATCGGCGCCCTGCCCGGCCAGCGCCGTCTGCAGCAGCTGCTCGGCCACGCGCCGCATCGCGTCCACCCGCAGCGCGGGCTTGAAGATCTTGCCCACCGCCGTCAGCGGCATGGTCTCGATCAGGTGCAGCGCCACCGGCACGGCGGCGCGCTCGGGCGTGTGCTCGCGCAACCAGCCGATCAGCTCGGCCGGCGTCACCGTCTGGCCGGGCTTGGGCTGCACGTAGGCCACCGGCAGCTCGCCGGCATAGGGGTCGGGCTGGCCCACCAGCGCGGCCAGCGACACGGCCGGGTGGCGGTACAGCAGCTCCTCCAGCGGCGCGGGGTCGATGTTGTGGCCGCCGCGGATGATCAGGTCCTTCGCGCGGCCGGTGATCCACAGCAGGCCGTCGGCGTCCAGCCGGCCCAGGTCGCCCGAGTTGACCCAGCCCGGCTCGACGAAGGCGCCGCGGTTGTGCTGCTCGCTGCGGTAGCCGTCGAAGCAGCCCGGCCCGGCCATCGCCACCACGCCGATCTCGTCGGGCGCGCAGTCGCCGGCGTAACGGCCCTCGGCATCAATGCGCACCACCCGCGTGCGGCTGTAGGGCAGCGGCCGCCCCACGCTGCCGGCCTGGCGCGGCATGTCGGGATAGACCATGGTGTGCACGCTGGCGGTCTCGGTCATGCCGTAGACCTCGAGCACCGGCAGCTGCAGCCCCTCTTCGTAACCGCGGATCACCGCCACGGGAATGGCCGAGCCGCCGGCCGACACCCGCTTCAGGCTGCTGATGTCGACCGGCCCCACCGGCACCTGCAGCGCCGCGCCGATCACCGTGGGCACGCCGCCGAACAGCGACGGCCGGTAGCGCTGCACCAGCCGCCAGACGTTGCGCACCGCGTGTGGATTGCGCCAGCCGGCCGCCGACAGCACCACGATGCGGCCGCCATTGGCCAGGATGGCCAGCCCCTGGGTGAGCGCACCACCCACGTGGAACAGCGGCAGGCCGAACAGCACCGCCCGGCCCGGCTCGGCCAGCCCCATGATGCGCAGGCCCCAGGCCTGGTAGACCTGGTTGGCATGGTTGTGGCGCACCAGCTTGGGCGTGCCGGTGGTGCCGCCGGTGTGGAAATAACCCGCGATGTCGGTGGCCAGCGGCATCCGCCCGCTGATCAGGTGGGTGGCGGGCTGGCGCGCCAGCAACTCGTCGAAGTCGTCGAGCTCGGCCTCGTCGGGGCCGGTCTCGGGCGCGCCGCCCACCACCAGCACACTGCGCAGCTCGGGCAGCAGCGCGCGGATGGCCTGCACCTTCTCCCACAGGTCGCTGCCGTCGGCGGGCCCGGTGGTCACCAGCACCTGGGTGCCGGCGGCGTGCAGGATCTCGGCCAGCTGCGGGGCCGACAGCATCGGGTTGACCGGGTTGGCCACGCCCACCGCCTGCGCCCCGTACAAGGCCACGAAGGCCTGCGGCAGCAACGGCAACAGCAGGCTGACCACGTCGCCCGCGCCAACGCCCAGCCGGTGGAACAGGTTGGCCGCCTGCGTGACCTGGCCGAAGAACTCGGCATGCGTCCAGGTCAGCGGCGGCGCATCGGGGTCGGCATCGGCCAGGAAGTGCAGCGCCGGCGCCTGCGGGTCGATCGCCGCGCCGAGCTGCAGCGCTTCGTAGGTGCTCTGCGCGGCCACGCGCTGCTGCCACGGCGCCTGGGCCTCGAAGGCGGCCACGTCGGCGGGGGTGGTGAAACGCGGCAGCTCGGCGCCGATCAAGCGGTCGAGGACATGGGCGCGGACGGGTTCGGGCATGCGGTGTCTCCGGCGGGCGGCCGCGGCGCGGCGCGGCTCTGGCACGCAGTCTAGGCAGATCGGGCCGGTGCGGGCCCTGGGTCAAACCTGGAACCGACCGCACCGGCGACCCGAATGGCCGGGCCACTCGTCCGATCCGACGATGGGCGCGGGGCGGGCGGCTCAATACGATGGTCGACCTCTCTTCAACCCGGAATCCCCCATGACCGACACCACCGCGCCCGCCGTCCTGATCGAACGCCTGCCCGACCACGTGGCCCTGGTCACCATCAACCGGCCCGAGGCGCGCAACGCCGTCAACGGCGATGTGGCGCGTGGGCTGCACGCGGCCATCGACCAGACCGAGGCCGACGACGACGTGTGGGTGGTGATCCTGACCGGCGCGGGCAGCGATGCCTTCAGCGCCGGCGCCGACCTGAAGGCCGTGTCCACCGGCCGCGGCAACGAGCTGCGCACCGAGCGCGGCGGCTTTGCCGGCTTCGTGCACTCGCCGCGCAGCAAGCCCTGGATCGCGGCGATCAACGGCCCGGCGCTGGCCGGCGGCTGCGAGATCGCGCTGGCCTGCGACCTGCGGGTGGCGGTGCCGCAGGCGCGCTTCGGCCTGCCCGAGGTCAAGCGCGGCCTGGTGGCCTCGGCCGGCGGCCTGTACCGCCTGCCACGCGCCCTGCCCCAGGCGGTGGCGCTCGAGATGATCCTCACCGGCGAGCCCATCCCCGCCGAGCGCGCGTTGCAGCTGGGAATGATCAACGCGCAGGCCGAGCGCGAGGGCCTGCTGGCCGCCGCGCAGGCGCTGGCCGCGCGCATCACCGTCAACGCGCCGGTGGCCGTGCGCCAGAGCCTGGGCGTGGCCAAGAGCGCGCTCGACCTGACCGACGCCGAGCTGCAGGGCCTGTCGGCCAAGGCGCAGGCGGTGGTGATGGCCAGCGAAGACTTCAAGGAAGGCCCGCGCGCCTTCATCGAGAAGCGCGCGCCGCGCTGGACCGGACGATGAGCGGCCCCGGCCGCGCCGGCGCGCTCGACGACGAGCGCACCCCCGTCCTGGTCGGCTGCGGCCAGGTCACCCAGCGTGAAAGCGACCCGCGCGCCGCGCTGGCGCCGCTGGACCTGATGGCCCAGGCCGCGCGGCTGGCCGCCGACGACAGCGGCGCCGGCGCGCAGCTGCTGCAGGCCTTGGACAGCATCGCGGTGATCCGGCTGTTCGCCGACACCGCGCCGCGCTTCGCCTGCCCGTTCGGGCGCTATGCCAACCCGCCGCGCTCGCTGGCCCAGCGCCTGGGCGCCAGCCCGCGCCAGCTGGTCTACACCCACCCCGGCGGCAACATGCCGCAGTGGTGCCTGAACCGGCTGGGCGAGGCGGTGGCGCGCGGCGAGATCGGCGCGGCGCTGGTGGTCGGTGCCGAGGCGCTGGCCACGCAGAAGGCGGCGCAGCGCGCCAACATCACGCTCGACTGGTCGGAAGACCCGGGCGGCACGTTCGACGCCTGGGGCGTGGCGCGGCGCGGCTGGTCCGACGTGGAGGATCTGCACGGCGCGCGCGCGGCGATCACGATGTACCCGATGTTCGAGCACGCCATCCGCGGGCACCTCGGCCGCAGCGTGGCCGAGCATCAACTCGCCATCGGCCAGTTGCTGGCACGCTTTGCGGCGGTGGCCGCCGCCAACCCGCTGGCCGACCGGCGCGCCGGCTACAGCGCCGAGCAGATCGCCACGCCCGGCCCCGGCAACGCCCTCATCGCCCACCCCTACACCCGGCTGATGAGCGCCAACGCCTACATCGACCAGGGTGCGGCGCTGATCCTCACCAGCGTGGCACGCGCCCGGCAGCTGGGCATCCCGCAAGACCGATGGGTCTACCTGCACGGCTGCGCCGATGCGCATGATCACTGGCATGTCAGCGAGCGGCGCGACTTCCATTCGTCGCCGGCGATGCAGCGGGTGTTCCAGCAGGCCTTCGCGATGGCCGGCACCACGCTGGACCAGATCGGCGCGATCGACGTCTACAGCTGCTTCGCCTCGGCGGTGGAGGTGGCCTGCGACGCGCTGGGGTTGGCGCAGGACGACCCGCGCGGCCTCACCGTCACCGGCGGGCTGCCCTACTTCGGCGGGCCGGGCAACAACTACGTGACGCACTCGATCGCCGAGATGGCCCAGCGCCTGCGCGCCTCGCCCGGCATGAAGGGCCTGGTCACGGCCAACGGCAACTACCTGACCAAGCACTCGGTGGGCATCTACTCGACCGAGCCGCCGGCCCGCGCCTTTGCGCCACAAGACCCGGCGCTGCTGCAGGCCGAGCTGGACCGGGTGCCGCACCCGCCGTTCGTGCCGCTGGCCGAAGGCGCCGCGACCATCGAGACCTACACCGTGATGCACGACGGCAAGGGGCCCTCGGGCGCGGTGCTGTTCGGCCGGCTGGCCGACGGCAGCCGCTTCATCGCCAACCCGCCGCCCGATGCCGCGCTGTGGGCCGAGATGCAGACGCAGGACTTTCTCGGCCGCCGCGGGCGGGTCAGCCACGACGGGCAGCGTTGCCGCTTCGTGCCCGGCTGAGGCGGATGTCGTCCACGATCCGGGGGCGCTGCCGCGCCGCCTGAAACTCAGGCCGCGCTTGGCAGTTGCAGCGTGAACAAGGCACCGCCTTCGGGCGCATTGCCAGCCTGCAGCACACCGCCGTGCCGCTCGACGATGCCGTAGCTGATCGACAGGCCCAGCCCGGTGCCCGCCCCCACCGGCTTGGTGGTGAAGAAGGGATCGAACACCCGCGACAGCAGTTCGGGCGCGATCCCCGGACCGTTGTCGCGCAGCGTCAGGGTCACCTGCCGGGCGTCGACCACCCGCTGGATCCACAGCTGCGGCGGCTGCGCGCCGGCACCGGCACCGGCACCGGCACCGGCACCGGCGGCCGCGTCGTAGGCGTTCTGGATCAGGTTCATCAGCACCTGCAGCAATTGCCCGGCGTGGCCCATCACCCAGCAGGGCTGGGCCGCCGGCTGCCAGTGCACCTCGAACAGTGGCGCCGTGCCCTTGCAGACCCAATGGATGGCGCGCTCGATCACGGCATCGAG
Organism: Aquabacterium sp.; assembly: GCA_030654555.1. Taxonomy (GTDB): domain Bacteria; phylum Pseudomonadota; class Gammaproteobacteria; order Burkholderiales; family Burkholderiaceae_C; genus Pseudaquabacterium. The sequence continues at coordinate 12,950 of JAURXG010000242.1, read as the reverse complement.
GTCGACGCGGGCGCGTTCCTCCCGATCCACCGCCGAGAAGCGTTTGAGGCCCTGCACGATGTCGGCGGTGCGCTGCGCGCCCTCGAGCGTGCCGTCGATCAGCGACGGCAAGTCGGCCAGCAGCGGGTCGATGCGCAGGCTGGTGCGCAGCCGCGCCTGGGCCGCGGCGTCGGCACCACCATGCACGGCATCCAGGTACTGGCGCAGCCGCACGCCGTAGCGCGCCAGCGCATGCACGTTGCCCAGCACGAAGCTGATCGGGTTGTTGAGCTCATGCGCCACACCCGCCACCAAGCGGCCCAGCGACGCCATCTTCTCCGAGTGCAGCAACTGCTGCTGGGTGCGCTTGAGCGCCTCGTGCGCCTCGTGCAGCTGGTGGTAGGCGCGCTTGATCTCGGCCATCGGCCGGCCCACGAAGACCAGGCCCACGCGCCGGCCACGGCCGTCGCGCCTTGCGGTGCAGTTGAAGTCCACCGGCACCGCTTGGCCCTGGGCGTCGACCAGGTCGAGCTCGATCACCGTGCCGCCGCGCTGCAGCGCCGGCGTGTCGAGCACCCGCTGCAGCTTGGCGCGGCCGGCCTCGTCGGCCAGCAGCGCGGTGATGTGCACGCCGTGCAGCGCGGCCTCGTCGCGGCCGACCAGCTCGTCGAGCGCGGCATTGGTCTGCTCGATCACGCCCTGCGCGTCGCAGGCCACCAGCACGTCGCTCATCGCCGACAGCAGGCTCAGGACGAAGCGCTGCGACTGCTCCAGCTCGGCGTTCTTCTCCTCCAGCGCGATCTCGTCGGCCACCAGCTGGGCATAGGTCTCGTCCATCTTCTGGATCACGTCCAGCCAGGTGGATTCGTCGACCGCGCCGGCCAGGTCCGGTGGTGGCACTGCAGCGTCGGCAGCCAGCGGCCGCTGCGGGTCCGACGCCGCCGGCCCGCTGGCGGCGCCCCCTGGAAGGGGAGCGCCGAAGGCGCTGCGGGGGTGGGCCATCTAGTGCACCGTGCAGACCATGCAGGGGTCGAACGAGCGCACGATGTGCTGCACCGCCACCGGCGTGGTCTCGCCGGGTTGCACTGGCGCGCCTTCCAGGGCCGCCTCCAATGCCCCAGGCACGCCGAAGCGGTCGCGCGGCGAGAAGTTCCAGCCGGTGGGCGCCACGATCTGGTAGTGGCTGATGCGCCCCCGATGCACCCGCAGCCAGTGCCCCAGCGCACCGCGCGCCGCCTCGGCCAGGCCGGTGCCCTGGGCCTCGTCGGGCAGGGCATCGGGCACGCAGAAGGGCTCACGCGGCTGCAGCTGCAGCAGCCATTGCTCCATCCACGGCACCACCCGGGCCAGCTCGATCAGGCGCGCCAGCACGCGGGTGTGCACCGTGCCGCCGCAGCGCGCCACGGCCGCGCGCACCAGCGGCTGGCCCGCCGCCAGCTGGCGCGCGATGGCGCCGGTCTCGACCACCTGGCCGGCCAGGCGCGGCGCCTTGTTCCAGGTGTACGCGCCGGGCTTGTCGGCGTCGGGCTGCGTCAGGCCGATCGACGGGTGGCGTTCGGCCAGGCCACCGTCGGCCAGCCAGGCGTGGGTCGGGTCCTCGGTGATGCCGGCCAGGTCCAGCGGCAGCAGGCGGGCCGATCCGGCGTCCCACAGGCCGGCGGGTACGGCGGGCGTGCCATCCGCCGCAGGGAAGGCGCCGTAGTTCAGGTAGCGGCCGGGGCCGGCGCCCAGGCCCTGCAGGCCACTGTCGGCCGACACGGTCAGGAACAGCCGCAGGTCGCCGCGTTGCGGGTCGGCGGCATGCCAGGCCGACAGCGCGGCCTCGCTGTCGAGCGCGGCCACCTCTTCGAGCGCGGCCCCGAAGGTGGTGGCCTCCAGGAAGGCGCGGAACTCGCGCACCTTGGCCAGCAGGCGCAGCCGCTCGGCGCCGTCCACCGCACGGCTGCTGCCGCCCGGCTGCACGCTGTGGGTGTGCGGCCACTTGCCGCCCAGCGTACCGACGATCTGAAACCAGCGCTGGCGCGCCGCGATGGCCGCACGCGCGTGGCTGCCCTGCCCGGCGGCGAAGCGCTCGTGCACGGTGTCGAACCACGGCCGGCCGGTATACACGGGCCGGGTGAAATCGGGCATGAAGAACAGGTAGAAGTGCGTCAGGTGATCGGCCAGGTTCTCGCAGGCCAGCAGCAGGTTGGTGGCCAGCACGCCGTTGGGCGGCGGGGCCACGCCGGCGGCGTCGGCCAGCGCACGCGCCGCAGCCACCGACTGCGACACCGAGCAGATGCCGCAGATGCGCGGCACGACCACCAGCGCGTCGTGCGGCGCACGGCCGTGCAGCAGCGGCTCGAAGCCGCGGTACATCGGCGCGTTGACCTCGGCCCGCGCGACCCGGCCGTCGGCCAGGTCCAGTCGCACCTCGAGGTCGCCCTCGACGCGGTTGAACGGGCCGACGATCAGACGGGTGCTCATCTCAGGCCTGTCTTCTTGACGGCCGGCACCATCACCAGGTGGTCCGCGACGGCGTTCTGCCGGACGCGCTTGGGTGTCGCGCTCTTGGACAGCGAGGCCAGCGCCACGAACCAGGCCTTGGGCATGTCGGTGGGCAGACCGATCGGGATGCCGGCCAGCTTGGGCGTCAGGTGGAAGGCATGGCCCGGGTCCTGGAAGCCCGGTTCGGTGCAGCTGATGCAGGCGTAGCCGCCGCGGGTGCAGCTGCCTTCGCCGTTCCACAGCCGGGTGTTGCAGTCGGCATGGGCCTGCGTGCCCTTGCAGCCCATGTGCTCCATCATGCAGCCCAGGTCGCTGGGCTTGACCGCGCTGGCCTTGAACTCGTAGTACTCGTTGCGGGTGCAGCCGTGGTGCACCAGCTGGTCGGCGTAGAAGCGCGGGCGGTTCAGCGGGTCGAGCTCGGCGGTGGTCAGCAGGCCGGCGGCCAGCATCATCAGGCTGTCGAGCACCCAGCCCGGATGGGTGGGGCAGCCGGCAATGTTGATCACCGGCAGGCCGCCGCGCGCGACGAAGCTGGCACCCAACAAGCCACCGGGGCGGTCGTCGTCGTACTGCAGGCCGCAGGCCTCGGTGGGATTGGCGCCTTCGTGGTCGCGGATCGCGCTGATGCCACCCCAGGCCGCGCAGCTGCCCACCGCCACCACATGCGTGGCCACGCCGGCCAGGCGCTGCACCCACTCGGTCATCGGCCGGCCGGTGCCGGCCAGGATGTGGAAGCGGCCGCTGCCGTTGGGGCCGCGCAGCAGCGCGCCTTCGACGCACAGGATGTCCAGCCGCTGGCGGCCGGCCAGGCAGTCCTCGAGCAGGTCGATGAACTCGCGGCCGCTGGCCAGCGACAGCGAGGGGTGCCACAGCAGCTCCAGCCCGTTGGCCTGCAGCTGGCCGGGGAAGTCGGCGGTGTCGGCGCACAGCAGCGACATGCTGCAGCCGCCGCAGCCCCCCGACTGCAGCCACAGCACGTTCAGCGGTGCGGCGGCCATCAGTGCGGCTCCTGCGAGGGGGCCGCCTTGACTTCCAGCCCGAAGCGGATCAGCTTGCCGCGCAGCCCCACCCGCGACAGGCCCAGCTCGGCCGCGGCGCGGGTCTTGTTCCAGCGGTGGCGCAGCATCACCTCGCGCAGCAGCATGGCCTCGATCGCGTCGAGCCGGTCCTGCAGCGAGCCGGTGGCCGCGCCGGGCGGCAGCGCGCGCTCGCCCGTGTGCGGGCCCGTGCCGGCCTGGCCCTGCAGCAGCTTGGGCGAGAAGTCGCTGGCGCGGATCGACGCGCCCTCGCCCAGTGCCAGCGCCCGCCCGATCTCGTTGCGCAGCTCGCGGATGTTGCCGGGCCAGGCGTAGCCCATCAGCACGCGGCGCGCGTCGTCCTCGAAGTGCGCCGCCGGCAGGCCCAGCTCGCGGCACACGTCCACCAGCAGCCGCTCGGCGATGGGCACGATGTCGCAGGGCCGCTGGCGCAGCGGCGGCACCTGCAGCGTGACGCCGGCGAGCCGGTAGTACAGGTCCTCGCGGAAGCGGCCGGCACGCACATCGTCCTCGAGCTGGCGGTGGGTGGCGGCGATGATGCGCAGGTCCACCGGCACGGCGCGCGCCGCGCCCACCGGCCGCACCTCGCCCTCCTGCAGCACCCGCAGCAGCTTGACCTGGAACAGCGGCGAGGTCTCGCCGATCTCGTCGAGGAACAGCGTGCCGCCGTCGGCGCGCTGCACCAGACCGACATGGTCGTCCACCGCGCCGGTGAAGGCACCGCGCTTGTGGCCGAACAGCTCGCTTTCCAGCAAGGTGTCGGGGATGGCCGCGCAGTTCTCGACCACGAAGGCCTTGCCCAGCCGCGGCGAGGCGTAGTGGATGGCGCGCGCCAGCAGTTCCTTGCCGGTGCCCGACTCGCCCAGGATCATCACCGACAGGTCGTGCCGGGCCACGCGCTCGGCCATCGTGCAGACGTCGCCCAGCGGGCTGTCGGGGGCGCGCACGATGCGGTCGAAGTCGAACACATGTCGGGCCTGGCGCAGCTTGTCGCCCAGCCGCGCCTTCAGGGCCGGCGCGCCGGCGCGCAGGTCGAGCTCGACACGCTGCAGGCCCTGGCGCAGCGTGCTGGCCTCGACCGCGCTGCGCACCGTGGCCAGCAGGTGCTCGGGCACCCAGGGCTTGAGCACGTACTGCCAGATGCCGGCCTCGTTGACGCCGGCGATGATGTCCTCGCTGTCGGCATAACCCGAGATCACCACCCGCACCACCTCGGGCCACTGCACCCGCACCTGCTTGAGGAAGTCGACGCCGCTCTGGCCCGGCATGCGCTGGTCGCACAGGATCACCGCCACACGGTGCCGCTCGAGCAGCGCGCGCGCGGCGTCGGCGTCGCCAGCGGCCAGCACCTGGAACTCCTCGTCCAGCGTGCGGCGCATCGCCTCCTGCGACCGCACCTCGTCGTCGACCACCAGCACCACGGGCAGGTCGTCGCTCAGGTGCGGCGGATCGGCGGCAGTCATCGGCGGTGGGTGGCCAGGTGGCGAGGGGTCCAGGCGTGCGGCTTGCGATGCACGAAATGGTGGCGGGCCACATGGTAGCTGGCGTCGAAACCGTAGAAGTTGCGGCGCATGCGGCCCAGCTCGTCGGCTCGGTAGGCGGCCAGTGGCCGGGCGGCTTCATCGGCCGCGCGGCGCTGGCGCTTGGCGGCCACCTGGGTGGCCCCATCCGGCGCGGCGGCCAGTGCCAGCGCGCGCATCACCAGTTCCAGCTCGAAGGCCGTGGCATCGGCGCCGAAGCAGTCGTCGATCAGCCCGCAGGCCGCGGCCTGCGCCGCGCCCATCGGCAGCCGGCCCTGCATCAGCGCCCGCGCGGCGTCCACGCCCACCCGGCGTGGCAGCAGGTAGGTCCAGTACTCGCTGCCGTAGAGGTTGCCCATGTTCGTGTAGTGCGGGTTGAGCAGCACGCCCTCGTGCGCCCACACCCGGTCGGCGGCCAGCGCCAGAAAACAGCCGCCGGCGCCGGCGTTGCCACGCAGCGCGGCCACCGTCAGCCGGTCGGTCAGCTGCAGCAGCGCCAGAGCCACGTCGTCGATGGCCTCGATGTTGCGCATCGACGCATCGGCCGCGCTGTCGCCCTCGCGCCGGGCCGCAGCCTCGATCTCGTGCAGGTGGATGCCGTTGCTGAAGAAGTCGGTGCCCCCGGCCAGCACCAGCACCTGGGTGTCGCGCTTGGCGGCCAAGCGCAGGGCCTCGACCAGGCGCTGGCATTGGCGCTCGCCCATCGCGCCGTTGTGAAAGTTGAACTCCAGCCAGCCGACGCGGCCCCGCGTGGGGCCCAGCTCGCTGTAGTGCAGTTCGTCCCATTCGTCGCTGTCGCGCACGGTCGGGCGCCACGGCGGCGCCGGCCACTCGGGCAGCAGCGCGGCGGGTTCGGCAAAGGCCAGCGAGGCGGCCAGCTTGAGCGCGGGCGTGCCGTCGGCATCGGGCGCGCGGCGCACGTGGCCGATCCACACCGCGCCGTCGGTGGTGCGCACCAGCAGGGCCGGCCCACGCCGCGCCAGCACGGTGCCCGGCGCAGCCGGCATCGCGCGCCGGCACACCGTCGCACTGGCGGCATGGGCGTCGAACAGCTTGCAGGGCTCGCCCCACAGCAGCGCACCGGCACCCGGCGCGCCGTCGGCGCTGCGCACCCGGCGCAGCACCGTGGCGCTGTCGTGGCTGGCCCAATCGATGCGGCGCTGATCGGCCGTGACCAGCGGCTGCCAACCCATGCCGGGCAGCGCCGGCGGCATCGGCGGGGCCGCCGCAGGCGACTGCGAACCGCGCACGACGCGGCGCAACGCCGTCAGCGTGGCCGCCACCGCGGCAGGCACCACCTCGTGCCGGTACAGGCTGGCCTTGGTGGCAGCCTCGCGCAGGCGCAAGGGCTGCCAGGCCCAGACCGGCCCGGCGTCGTAGTCGGCGACGGCCTGCAGCACCGTGACGCCCCAGTCGCTGCGGCCCTGCAGCACCGCCCAGTCCAGCGCCGACGGACCGCGGTCACCCGGCGGGCCGGGGTGCACCACCAGGCACAGCCGCGTGGACCACACCACCTCGGGGATGCGGCGCTTGAGGAACGGCGCGATCACCACGTCGGGGTCGGCCAGGGCCACGGCTTCTTCGGTGACCGCGTCCGAGATGTCCAGCTCCACGCTGACCTGGTGGCCGGCGGCGCGCAGCTCGACGAACAGCCGCTGCGTCAGGCCGTTGAAGGCGTGGCTGAGCAGCAGGATGCGCAGACCGCCGCCGGCGCTGGCGGCGCCGTCGGGGCTGCCGGGGTCGGCACCCGGGGTGGACAGGCGATGGAGGGACAACAGGGTCGGCTCGGTTGGATCGGCAGCAGCGCGTGGGTGCGGCGGCGGGTCAGCAGATGCGCGGCAGCGGCTCGCCGCTGAGCCAGTCCACCACGCGGCGGCCACCGAAGCGGGTGGCCATCTGCACGAAACGGTGTGGATCGGCCTGCACCGTGCCGATGCGCGCGGCCGCACGGCCCAGCGGGTGCGCCTGCATCGCCGCCAGCACCGCGTCGGCCGCCTCGGGCGCGACGATGGCCACCAGCTTGCCCTCGTTGGCGATGTACAGCGGGTCCAGCCCCAGCAACTCGCAGGCGGCCTCGACCTGCGGCTTGATCGGGATGGCGGCTTCGTCGAGCATCATGCCCACGCCGGACTGGCGCGCGATCTCGTTGATCGTGGTGGCCAGGCCGCCCCGCGTCGGGTCGCGCAGCGTGTGCACGCTGCCCTCGGGCACGCTGGCCAGCATGGCCGCCACCAAGGTGTGCAGCGCCGCGGTGTCGCTCTCGATCGTGGTCTCGAAGCTCAGCGATTCACGCAGCGACATCACCGCCATGCCGTGGTCGCCCATCGTGCCAGAGACCAGCACCACGTCGCCCGGCCGCGCGTTGGCGCCGCCGATCTGCCGGCCCGGCGGCACCACGCCGACACCGGTGGTGCTGATGAACACGCCATCGCCCTTGCCGCGCTCGACCACCTTGGTGTCGCCGGTGACGATGGGCACGCCGGCCTCGCGCGCGGCAGCGGCCATCGACTCGACGATGCGCTTCAGGTCGGCCAGCGCAAAGCCTTCCTCCAGGATGAAGCTGGCCGCCAGGTACAGCGGCGTGGCGCCCAGCATGGCCACGTCGTTGACGGTGCCGTGCACCGACAGGCAGCCGATGTCGCCGCCGGGGAAGAACAGCGGCGAGATCACATGCGCATCGGTGGCCATCACCAGCCGGTGGCCCTCCGCCAGGGCCGGCAGGTCGAGCAGCGCGCCGTCGTTGCCCTGGCGCAGCGCCGGGTTGTCGAAGGCGCGGGCGAACAGCTCCTCGATCAGCTGCAGGCCGGCGCGGCCGCCAGCGCCGTGGTTCATGTCGACCCGGCCGTGCCTGAGGTCGAGCGGGCGGATGTAGTCGGGCTTCATGTTTGCCCCTCGACCGGCGGGTACACCGGTCGATCCCCCAAGGGGATAGCGGGCCGGCTTGGGAGCGGCCCGGCGCTCGGCCCGCATGCAGAAGCGCCGACCACGGGGATGTCCCGGAACCGGCCGTAGGAGTAGTGCGCCGCGCAGGCGCCTTCGGACGACACCATGCACGAGCCCATCGGGTTGTCGGGTGTGCAGACGGTGCCGAACAGCTTGCAGTCGGTGGGGCGCTTGACACCACGCAGGATGGCGCCGCACTCGCATTGCTTGTGGTCGGGCACCGGCTTGTAGGTCAGCGCGAAGCGGCGTTCGGCGTCGAAGCGGGCAAACGCCGGGCGGAGCTTCAGCGCGCTGTAGGGCACCTCGCCCAGGCCACGCCACTCGAAGCGCTCGCGCAGCTCGAACACCTCGCTGACCACCGCCTGCGCCGCCAGGTTGCCCTCGGGCGTGACCGCGCGGATGAATTCGTTCTCCACCTCGGCGCGGCCGTCGTTGACCTGGCGCACCAGCATCAGCACGGCCTGCATCACGTCCAGCGGCTCGAAGCCGGCGATGACCACCGGCTTGCGGTACTCCTCGGCGAAGTGCGCGTAGGGCGCCGAGCCGATGATGATGCTGACATGGGCCGGGCCGATGAAGCCGTCGATCGGCACCGTGCCGTACTGGCGCACCTCGGCCGACTCGAGGATGTGGGTGATGGCGCTGGGCGTCAGCACATGGCAGCACAGCACGCTGAAGTTGGCCAGCCCCTCCTTGGCGGCCTGGCGGATCACCAGCGCGGTGGGTGGCGTGGTGGTCTCGAAGCCGATCGCCAGGAACACCACCTCGCGCTGCGGATGGGCGCGCGCCAGCGCCAGCGCGTCGGCGGCCGAATAGACCATGCGGATGTCGGCGCCGCGCGCCTTGGCACGCATCAAGCTCAGGCCTTCCTGCTGCCCCCGAGGCGCCTGCGGCGTCTGTCCCCCGAGGGGGCTGCCGGCGCCTTGGGGCGGCCCGACGGCGGCCGGCGACGCCGGCACGCGCATCGTGTCGCCGTAGGTCGCCAGGATCACGCCGCGCTCCAGTGCCAGGGCTATGGCCTGATCGATGCGGCCGATCGGCAGCACGCACACCGGGCAGCCGGGGCCGTGGATCATGCGCACCTCGGGCGGCAGCAGCTCGGCGATGCCGTAGCGCGCGATGGCGTGGGTGTGGCCACCGCAGAACTCCATGAAGCTGTAGCGGCGCCCGGGCTGCAGCTCGGCGGCGATGCGCGCGGCGATGCCCCGCGCGGTGGCGCCGTCGCGGAATTCGTCCACGTACTTCATGCGTTGGGCTCCGGCTGCGTGGCCAGCGTGGCGGCCATCTCGGCGAACAGCGCCAGCGTGCGCTCGGCCTCGGCCGCGTCGATCAGGCCGATGGCATGGCCGACATGCACGATGACGTAGTCGCCGACCTGGGCTTCGGGGGTCAGCGCGACGGAGACGGTCTTGCGCACGCCGCCGAGTTCGACCACGGCCTGGTCGTCGGGCAACAGGACCACCACGCGGGCAGGCAGGGCGAGGCACATGGTTCAGGCTTCCATCGTCAGAGGTTGTCGGCGGGCGGCGGTGGCATCGGCGGTGTCGGCCCATTGCAGCGCCGCGGCCCAGGCCTGGCCCAGCGCCAGACCGGCGTCACCGCAGGACAGCTGCTGCGGCCGCAGCACGGCCAGGCCGCGGGCGCCCAGGCCCTCGGCCACGCCGCGGCCGAGCAGGCGGTTGAAGAAGCAGCCGCCGCCCAGCAGCACCCGGCGGCTGCCATGCCGGCGTGCCGCCTCGGCGGCGGCGGCCACCAGGCCGTCGATCAGCGCGCCGTGGAAGATCGCGGCGCCGCGGCCGGCGTCGGGCTCGTCGAACAGCGCGCCCACCAGCGGCAGCAGGTCCAGCGACGGCGACGGCAGCGGCGGCATCGGGTGCGTGGCCAGCCAGGTCGTGGCGGCGCGCTCCAGCGCGACGGCGGCCTCGGCCTCGGCCGACTGCCGCACCGACAGGCCCAGCACACCGGCGGCCGCATCGAACCAGCGCCCGGCAGCGCTGCTGGGCGGGCAGCGCAGGTCGCGCGCCAGCATCTGCTGCACGGTGCGCGCCGCGGTGTCGCCCACGGCGGGCCCCAGGCGGGCGGGGATCTGATCGCCGCGCCCCAGCGCCTGCAGCACCGCGGCGGCCAGGCGCCAGGGTTCACGCGCAGCGGCATCGCCACCGGGCAGCGCCAGCCGCGGCAGGTGGGCCAGGCGCGCGCAGCCACTGCCCTGCAGCCGCAGCAGCTCGCCACCCCAGGCCGTGCCGTCGGCGCCCAGACCGACGCCGTCCAGCGCCAGCCCGACCAGCGGCGTGTCGCTCAGCCCCTGCTCGGCCTGCACCACGGCGAGGTGTGCATGGTGGTGCTGCACCGCGATGGCCGGCACGCCCAGCCGCCGCGCCCAGGCCAGTGCGACGCGGGTGCTGGGGAAGTCGGGGTGCAGGTCATGCGCCACCGCGGCGATCGGCCCGGCCGCCGCGGCCACCAGCGCCGCCACCGACGCCTCCAGTGCCGCACAGGCTTCGGGCAGCGACAGGTCGCCGTGCAGCGGCGACCAGAGCACCCGCGCACCGTCGAGCAAGCAGGCGCTGTTCTTCAGGTAGGCGCCGCAGGCCAGCACCCGCGCCGGTGCGGCCACGGGCAGGGATTGCTGGGTGAACGGCGGGGTCATGGCAGCGTGCTCGCAGGGTGATCAGCCCGGCGCCGACAACGCGGCCAGCCGCGCTTCGAGGTCGGCGATGCGCTGGCGCAGTTGCCTCTCGGTGCCGGCAGCGGGCATCGGCGCGGCACTGGCGCTGGCGCTGGGGTCGTCGAGCAGCCAGTCGAGCCAGGCATCCATGCCGGCACCGGACTTGGCGGAAACCAGCAGCACCTCGATGCCCGGGTTGACGCGGCGCGCATGGGCGATGCACTGCGGCAGGTCGAAGTCCAGGTGCGGCAGCAGGTCGATCTTGTTGATCACCATCAGCCGCGCGGCGGCGAACAGGTCGGGGTACTTCAGCGGCTTGTCCTCCCCCTCGGTGACCGAGAGGATGGCCACCTTGGCGCGCTCGCCCAGGTCCCACATCGCCGGGCAGACCAGGTTGCCGACGTTCTCGATGAACAGCAGGCCACCGGTGGCTTCGTGGTGGTGGTGGTGATCGGCGGCCGGGTCGTGCGCGCCGGCGTGTGCAGGGCCAGCATGTGCAGGGCCATGCAGCGGCAGCCGGCCGAAGGCATCGGCCACCATCTGCGCATCCAGGTGGCAGCCCTTGCCGGTGTTGACCTGGATCGCCGGCGCGCCGGTTGCGCGGATGCGATCGGCGTCGTGGCTGGTCTGCTGGTCGCCCTCGATCACCGCCACTGCATGGCCGGGCGCGCGGCGCCTCAGCGCCTCGATGGTGGCGCACAGCAGCGTGGTCTTGCCCGAGCCGGGGCTGGACACCAGGTTGTAGGCGGTGATGGCGTGGTCCCGGAAATGTGCACGGTTGATCGCCGCCAGCCGGTTGTTCTCGCCCAGCACGTCGGCTTCCAGCCTGATGGCACGCGCCGGACTCATGCCGGGCACGGAGACCCGCGCGCTGCCGACGCCGTAGTGCAGGTCGCCGGTGCGGGCGTCGACCGCCACGTCGGCGTGGCCGTGGGGATGGCCGGGGCCGTGCGCGGTACCGTGCAGGCGAGCCTGCCCGGGCGCCGCGCCGGCAGCAGTGGCGGTGGGGGCGGCACAGCCGCAGACTACACACATGGCGATCTCCTGATCATGCATCCTGCACCACCAGGTCGCGCACACGCAATTCGGTGCCGCCGGTGGGCTGAAGCTGGTGGCTGCCGCAGACCGGGCAGGGCTCGGTGCGGCTGTGGATGGGCACGCTGGCAGCGCAGGGCAGGCACCAGGCCTGGCCGGGGGGTTGCTCGATGACGATCTCGGCACCGTCCAGGCAGGTGCCGGGACACATGGCCTGCAGCGCAAAACGCAGCGCCCGCACCTCGACACCCGCCAGCGCACCGGCCTCCAGGGTCAGGCGCTGCACGCGGGCGAAGCGCTCGCGCGCGGCGGCGTCTTCCACCACCCGCAGGATGCCGCCGGCCAGGCTCATCTCATGCATGCCGAGTCCGTTCCTGCGCCGGCAACCCGACGCTGAACTCGACGCAGGGGTCGAAGGCCACCGCCAGCCGCCGGGCGCTGTCGGCATCGTTCACGGCCAACAGCGCACCTGCCAGCAGGCCGCGGGGGTGGAAGTTCCAGTCGGTGGGTGCCAGCACCTGCGCTTCGGCCACCCGGTCGCCGTCGCCGGTGGCCACCAGCCGCACCCGGTGCACCAGCAGGCCACGCGCCATCTCGACCCAGGCGATGCCGGTGCGCCCGGGCAGCGGCAGCGCGCCCACGGCCAGCCAGGACCGGCCGCCGGGCGCGGCCAGCCGCAGCAGATCGACGACACGGCTGATCAGGCGCATCCACGCATTGTGGGCCGGCAGGCGCACCGGGTCATGGTGGCGGCTCCAGGGCCCGGTGTCGGCCATGCGGCCCAGCCACGACGGCCGGCTGCAGAAGCCCGGACTGGCCATCTGGCCGGCCAGCACGGGCATCGTCAGCGCCGGGTCGTGCAGCAGGTCGAGCGCCTGCGCGGCGGTGCGCAGCCCCTCGGTGGCGGCATGCTGGCGGCGCAAGGTGGCGGCCACCGGGCCGTCGGCCTGCCGGCACCAGCGGGCGGCCCAGCCCAGCGGGTCGGTGTCGTGGCGCTGCAGCCAGTCGGTGGGCGCCATGCCCAGGCAGCGCTGCTGCAGCCAAGCGGGCAATCCGGCCAGCGGGTCGGCGGTGTCCCGGTCGCTGCACCACAGCGGACAGGCGCGCAGCTGCAGCGCATCGGACGCCGGCCAATCCGGGTCGGCCGTCCCCGCCGGCAGCAGGCGGGGCCAGTCGTGCACGATGCGCAGCAGCTGGTGGCGGCCAGTGGCGGCCTGCAGCGCCAGCCGGTCCTCGGCCGTGGCCGCGCCGGCATCGCCCCGGGCGGCGGCCACCGCCAGC
>JAURXG010000238.1 GCA_030654555.1 Aquabacterium sp. | reverse complement strand
ACGGCAACAAGATCTGCGGGCTGTACCGCATGCAGAAAAAGTAACCCCCCGAAGCGCCTGCGGCGCTCCCCCCCAGGGGGGCGCCGCCAGCGGCCCGGAAGAGCCGGGTCCGCGGCGGCCGCTTGGCGGGGCCAAGCCTCGGTCGTGCCGGCGGCGCCATGGTTTAGGAAATGTACCCATGAGCACAACCAACCAGAACCTCTTCGTGGCGCTGCGCGCCGCCTTCCCGGCCGACCTGGACGCGGTGGCCATCGAGAACGCGGACGGCCCCGGCGCGGGCAGCCTCTACACCTGGCGCGATCTCGAACGCGGCACCGCGATGCTGGCCAACCTGCTGGCCTCGCTGGGCCTGCCCGAAGGCAGCCGCGTGGCGGTGCAGACCGAGAAGAGCGTCGAGGCGCTGATGCTCTACCTGGCCGTGCTGCGTGCGGGTTATGTCTTCCTGCCGCTGAACACCGCCTACCAGGCCGCCGAGATTCAGTACTTCATCGGCAACGCCGAGCCGGCGGTGGTGGTGTGCGCGCCCAAGAACTTCGCCTGGGTCAGCCGCATCGCCTTCTCGGCCGGCACCGGCCATGTGTTCACGCTGGGCGAGGCGCGCGACGGCTCGCTGCTCGAGCGTGCCGCCGCCTGCAGCGACCAGCACGCGCCCGCGGTCAGGGCCGCCGATGACCTGGCCGCCATCCTCTACACCAGCGGCACCACCGGGCGCAGCAAGGGCGCGATGCTGAGCCACGGCAACCTGCTGAGCAACGCGCAGACGCTGAAGGCCTACTGGGACTGGCAGCCGGGCGACGTGCTGATCCACGCGCTGCCGATCTTCCACGTGCACGGGCTGTTCGTGGCCTCGCACGGCGCGCTGCTCAACGGCAGCAAGATGATCTGGTTCGGCAGGTTCGACCCCAAGGCCACTATCGACCGCATGCGCGAGGCCACGGTGTTCATGGGCGTGCCCACGCTGTACGTGCGCATGCTGGCCGAGCCCACGCTGACCAGGCAAGCCGCCAGCCACATGCGGCTGTTCGTCAGCGGCTCGGCACCACTGCTGGTGGAAACCTTCGACAGCTGGATCGCGCGCACCGGCCACACCCTGCTCGAGCGGTATGGCATGAGCGAGACCGTGATGCTGACCAGCAACCCCTGCCGCGCGCAGGACGGTGCGCGCCGGCGTGGCACCGTGGGCCCGGCGCTGCCCGGCGTCGGCGTGCGGGTGCGCGACGACCACGGCGCGCCCTGCCCGGCCGGCGAGATCGGCCACATCCAGGTGAAGGGCCCCAACGTGTTCTGCGGCTACTGGCGAATGCCCGAGAAGACGAAGGAGGAGTTCACCGACGACGGCTGGTTCAAGACCGGCGACGTCGGCAAGATCGAGGCCGACGGCTACGTCACCATCGTCGGCCGCAGCAAGGACCTGATCATCAGCGGCGGCTACAACGTCTACCCCGCCGAGATCGAGGGCGTCATCAACGACCTGCCCGGCGTGGCCGAATCGGCGGTGATCGGCGTGCCGCACCCCGACTTCGGCGAGGCCGTGGTGGCGGTGGTGGTGGCCCAGCCCGGCGCCACGCTGGATGCCGCGGCGATGGTGGCGCACCTCAAGGGCCAGATCGCCAACTTCAAGGTGCCCAAGCACCTGTTCGTCGTCGCCGACCTGCCGCGCAATGCGATGGGCAAGGTGCAGAAGAACCTGCTGCGCGAGCAGCACAAGGCGCTGTTCGGCGCATGAGCCCACTGGCGGCCCCGCCCGCAGCCACCGACCGCTGCCCACGCTGCGGCGGCGGCTTCCACTGCGGCATGGCCGATGCGGGGCCTTGCGCCTGCACCACCGTCATCCTCGACGCGGCCACCCTGGCCGCACTGCGCGAGCGCTACAGCGGTTGCCTGTGCCAACGCTGCCTGCTCGAACTGGGCCGGCCGGCCGCGCACGGGGCCTGCGCCGCCACGCAAGGCTGAATCGAACCCGACCGGCGGCTCAGGCGCTGGCGGTCACGGCCGCCGCGGCGCGCGCACGCTCGGCATCGTTGAGCAGCCGCGCCACCACCAGGCGCACCACGTGGAAGCCCAGCTTGGGGTTCTGGAAGTACAGCTTGGCCACGCCCTCGGCCGACAACGCGTAGAGCGTGCAGTCGGTTTCGCAGGTGACGGTGCCGGTGCGGCGGTTGTCGGGCGCGAACAGGCCGATCTCGCCGACCAGTTCACCCGCGCCCAGCAGCCGGTCATGCTCGACCAGGCGCAGCTGGCCGCTATGCACATAGACCATCTCGGTGGCCACGTCGCCCTTGGACCACAGCGTGTCGCCGGCCCGCGCCTGGCGGCGTGTCATGTGCGGCAGCAGCCAGTCGGCGATCGGCGTGTCGGCGCGGGCGGTCTCGATGGCGCGCACCAGCTTGCGGATCTCGGCCACCTTCTTCAGGTTGATCGGGATCATCGCCAGGTACAGCACCATGGTCGGCCAGGAATTGCCCGCGATGGCGTAGGCCACAAGGAACTCGTTGGCCGCCTGAGCCACGTAGCGCAGCGGCAGCATG
>JAURXG010000237.1 GCA_030654555.1 Aquabacterium sp. | reverse complement strand
TTCCTGTTCATCCCGCTGGCGCTGGTCTTCGCCGAGGCCTTCAAGAAGGGTTGGGACGTCTACCTGGCCGCGATCACCGAGCCCGACGCGCTGGACGCGATCAAGCTGACGATGATCGCCGCAGCCATCGCCGTGCCGATGAACCTGGTGTTCGGCCTGGCGGCGGCCTGGTGCATCGCCAAGTTCGAGTTCCGCGGCAAGAACGTGCTGCTCACGCTGATCGACCTGCCGTTCTCGGTCAGCCCGGTGATCTCGGGCTTGATCTACGTGCTGGTGTTCGGCCTGCAGGGCTGGTTCGGCGAATGGCTGCGTGACCACGACCTGAAGGTGATCTTCGCGGTGCCGGGCATCGTGCTGGCCACCGTGTTCGTCACCTTCCCCTTCGTCGCCCGCGAGCTGATCCCGCTGATGCAGGCCCAGGGCACCGAGCAGGAAGAAGCCGCCCGCGTGCTGGGCGCCAGCGGCTGGCAGATCTTCCGCCGCATCACCCTGCCCAACATCAAGTGGGCGCTGCTGTACGGCGTGATCCTGTGCAATGCGCGGGCGATGGGCGAGTTCGGCGCGGTCAGCGTGGTGTCGGGCCACATCCGCGGCCAGACCAACACCATGCCGCTGCACATCGAGATCCTCTACAACGAGTACCAGTTCGCCGCTGCGTTTGCGGTGGCCTCGCTGCTGGCGCTGCTGGCCTTGGTGACGCTGGGCCTGAAGTACGCCGTCGAACAACGCGTGAAAGCGCAGAAGCGGTCTGCCAGCGGCGACCGCAGCGAATGATCATCAACGCGGGGCGGGCCGAGCGCCGGGCCGCCCCAAGCCGGCCCGCCATCCCCTCGGGGGATCGGCCGGTGTACCCAACGGCCGAGGGGCACCATGTCCATTGAAGTCAGAAACCTCAACAAGCGCTTTGGCAGCACCGTCGTCTGCGACCACCTGAACCTCGACATCCCCGATGGCGAGTTGGTGGCGTTGCTGGGCCCGTCGGGCTCGGGCAAGACCAGCCTGCTGCGCATCATCGCCGGGCTGGAAGTGCCCGATTCGGGCAGCGTGCTGTTCCATGGCGCCGACGCCACCCACACCGACGTGCGCGAGCGCCAGGTGGGCTTCGTCTTCCAGCACTACGCGCTGTTCCCGCAGATGACGATCTTCGAGAACGTGGCCTTCGGGCTGCGGGTGCGGCCCAAGGACACAAGGCCCAGCGACCGAGCGATCAAGGCCAAGGTGACCGACCTGCTCAAGCTGGTGCAACTCGACTGGATCGCCGACCGCTACCCGCACCAGCTCTCGGGCGGCCAGCGCCAGCGCATCGCGCTGGCCCGCGCGCTGGCGGTCGAGCCCAAGGTGCTGCTGCTCGACGAACCCTTCGGCGCGCTCGACGCCAAGGTGCGCAAGGAACTGCGCCGCTGGCTGCGCCGGCTGCACGACGAGATGCACGTGACCAGCGTCTTCGTCACCCACGACCAGGATGAGGCGATGGAGGTCGCAGACCGCATCGTCGTGATGAACCAGGGCCGCATCGAGCAGGTGGGCACGCCCGACGCCGTCTACGACCACCCGGCCACGCCCTTCGTGCTGCAGTTCCTGGGCGACGTGAACCTGTTCCACGGCCGCACCGGCAGCACGGCCCATTCACCCGGCGGCGCGGTGGACAGTTCCGCAGCCGACGACGTGCACTACGTGCGCCCGCACGAGCTGGACGTGGTGGCCGAGGCCGGCGACGGCGTCTGGGCCGCCGAGCTGTCGCAGGCGTTGACCCTCGGCCCGGTGACACGGCTGGAATTCAAGCGCGACGACGGCAGCTATGTCGATGTGGAGATGTCGCGTGCGCGCTGGCAGCAGTTGCGCGAGACGCTGCAGCTGCAGACCGGCTCGCGCGCCTTCCTCAAACCACGCCGTGTCACCCGCTTCGTCGCCGGCCATCAGACCCAGGTGATGGACGATCCGGCCGCCGTGATCTGAAGCGCGGCGCCGGTCCCTTCGCCGGCCGGGTTACTAGATGTCGAAATCCGTGCCCGGCGCCGACTGCAGCGCCCGCTGCACCAGCGGCTGCGTCAGCGGCGGCGCGAACGTGGCGATGAACGCATAGACATAGTCGCGCAAGTAGCTGCCGCGGCGGATGGCCAGCCGGGTCATGTTGGCCGCAAACAGGTGGCGGGCATCGAGGGCCCGCAGGTGCAGGTCGCGCTCGTCGTCGAAGGCAATGGCCGCGACGATGCCCACGCCCATGCCGAGCTCGACGTAGGTCTTGATGACATCGGCGTCCATCGCCACCAGCACGATGTCGGGCGTCAGGCCGGCCTTCGTGAACGCGTCGTCGATGTGCGAGCGACCGGTGTAGCCCGATTCGTAGGTGATCAGCGGAAACCCGCTCAGCCGCTGCAGCGACACCGTGCGACCTGCCAGGCGGTCCTCGTCGAGCGGGTGGCCCGGCGGCACGACGATGGTGTGGGTCCAGCGGTAGCAGGGCAAGGCCAGCAGGTCGTCGTACTGCGCCAGTGCTTCGGTGGCGATGCCGATGTCGGCGGTACCCTCGCGCAGCATCGCCGCCACCTGCTGGGGCGTGCCCTGGTGCAGGTGCAGTTGCACCTGCGGATGGTTCGCCCGGAAGTCGCGCACGGCGGCCGGCAAGGCATAGCGGGCCTGGGAATGCGTGGCAGCGATCGTCAGCGCGCCCACACCACTGCGCGCGAAGTCGGCGCCCGCACGCTGCAGGTTGTCGCACTCCAGCAGCAGGCGCTCGATGATCGGCAGCACGGTCACGCCCGGCGCGGTCAGCCCGGTCAAACGCTTGCCGGCACGGACAAAGATCTCGATGCCCAACTCGTCTTCGAGTTCGCGGATCTGCCGACTCACGCCCGGCTGCGACGTGTGCAGGGCGGCGGCCACCTCGGTGAGGTTGAAGCCATGGCGCAGGGCCTCACGCACGGAGCGCAGTTGCTGAAAGTTCACGGTGACGGTGGCGGTTCGCGGGATGAATGAGGACGTCTCCATTGTTCCGGAGCGCATCGCCACGAGGAACGACTGATTTCCAGGATGCTTATTCGGTTTTCACCTATCGAGCCCTGCAGACGGCCGCATCAAGGTCACCGCGGGCGGTCATGCCGCGCCCATGAGCGCCAGGCCGGGCACCGGTCATGGCCGCGGACCACGCCTGCGCCAACGCTGGGCCTGCGTCTGGCACCATCGTGGCTCGACTTCCAGGAACGACGATGCACCGCAACGCCCAGGACGCTGCCCGCCTGCTCTGGACCTGCCGACAAGCGGGCACGGTCATCGATGCGTTGCCCGCTGCGCTTCGTCCGCACGACACCATCACCGGTCACGCGATCCAGGCCGCGCTGCCCGACGTGGCCGGTCGCCCGGTCGTCGGCTGGAAGATCGCCGCCACCAGCGCAGCCGGGCAGGCGCACATCCAGGTCGATGCCCCGCTGCCGGGGCGCATCCTCGATGACTTCGTGCAGCCCATGGGCACGGCGTTGTCGCTCGCCGGCAATCGCATGCGCGTGGTCGAGCCAGAGTTCGCGTTCCGCATGGGCGCACCGCTTGCGCCGCGCCCCACGCCTTACGCAGCCGACGAGGTGCTGCAGGC
>JAURXG010000235.1 GCA_030654555.1 Aquabacterium sp. | reverse complement strand
CTTGTGGGCCTGACCCCCCGAGGAACACCCATGCCCCAGCCCGTCGCACGCGCCACAGTCCACGCCGCTGCATTCACCCTGTCCCTGCTGGCCGGCGCCCTGGCGGCCCTGCCCGCCGTGGCCGCCGGTCCCCAGGCCAGCCCGGCGGTCGAGGCGCGCTACCAACGCGAGCTGGCCGCGTGCGCGGCCCCCGGCTACGTCGGCGACCGGCAGGCCTGCCGCCGCGATGCCGGGGCCGGCCGCAGCCGCGCCGCCGGGCCGGCCGACGCCGATGTCGATGCCAGCCGCCTGGCCCGCAACGCGCTGCTGCGCTGCGCGCCGCTGCCCGAAGCCGACCGCGCCGACTGCATGGCGCGCATGCAGGGCCAGGGCACGGCCACCGGCAAGGCGGCCGACGGCGGCATCTACCGCGAGCTGGTGACGCGCCAGGTGGGCACGCCGGCGGCCGCAGCGTCCGCCGCGGCGTCCAACCCGGCCCGTTGATCCGCCGGCGCGGCCACCCGCGCCACCCCCAAGGCAGCAAGGCCGGCCGACCCGTGAGGGTCGGCCGGCCTTGTCATGCCGCGCGCAGGTTCAGGCGCGTGGCTCGCCGCGTTCGTTGACCTGCACCGTCGCGCCGGGCTGGGTGGTCATCTGCACCCGGTGCTCGGTGCCGCGGAAGTTGTAGGTCACGTCCCAGTAGGTCGGCCTGGCGGGACCGTTGGCGTTGCTGCAGCGCTGCACGTTCTGCGTGGTCGCGGGTTGGCTGCTGCCGCGGCCCTGGTTGGCACCGATGGCCGCGCCGGCGATCGCGCCCAGGCCGGTGGCCACGTCCTTGCCCGAGCCGCCGCCCACCTGGTGGCCGAGCACGCCGCCGATCACCGCACCGAGCAGCGCGCCAGGCACGTTGGCGTTGCCACGCTCCTGCGCCACCTCCTCGCGCTCGACCCAGCAGCGTTGGCCGGCGTTGTCGACCACGGCGCGCACCGAGGTGATGTCGGCCTGGTAGAGGCGCTCGTTGTTGCGGCGGCCGTAGTCGACCACCGCGACGGGCGGCGGCGCATAGCGGTCGTTGTCCACGCGCGCCGAGGCGCCGATCATGCGCACCGACGACACGCGGTCGTTCAGCCCCATGGCGCCGAGCGACGCGTACTGGCCCGGCTGCAGCACCACGCAGCGGCCGCGGTAGCCGGCGTCGTCGCAGACCTCGGCGCGCTCACCACGCACCACCGCCGACGAGGCCCGGTCGTTGAAGCCGGCACCGCTGAAGTTGACCACCGGCCCGTCGGCGGTGAAGGTGCGGCCCTGGAAGCCGTCGTGCTCGTAGAACACCACCTGGCCGGGCTGCACCGGCGGCGCAGCGGGGGCGTAGCGGTTGTCGTCGACGCGCGCGTTGCGGCCCACGGCGCGCACCGAGCTGACGCGGTCGTTCAGGCCCATCGCGGACAGCGACGGGTACTGGCCCGGCCGCAGCACCACGCAGGGGCCGCGGAAGCGCCGGTCCTCGCACACCTCCCAGCGCTCCGAGCGGTTGCCCCGCACCACCACCGACGAGGCGCGGTCGTTGAAGCCGCTGCGCGCCAAGTTGTTGACCGGCTGCTCGGTGGTGAACGACCGGCCCTGGAAGTCGTCGTTCTCGTAGAAGGTGATCGCCGCGGCGGCAGGGCCGGCGCAGGCCAGCGCGGCCGCTGCCAGTGCAATGCGCGAATAGAGGGTCGTCATGGAAGGCTCCGGTGTGGGGAAGATCGGGCAGCGGCGGTCGGCAGGACCCCGCCGCCCGTTCAAGAACGCCAGTGTGCGAGCCCGGGGGTGGCGCGCCCATCGGACGGCAGCGCCACCTGACGTAGTAGATGTCCTACGATGGTCCCCGCGCGGGAGCGGTCCGACCCGCCTGCGAGTCGTGTGCCGGGCCGAGATGCCAGCGTCCCGGCGTCAGGGCTTCCTGGGGTCCGAGGCAGGCGGGGAACACCGACCATCCGACACGGCCCATGCACCCGATCAGAACCTACCTCGTCGAAGACAGCCCGGTGATCCGCGAGAGCCTGATCGCCACCCTGGAGGAACTGCTGCCGCTGGTGGTGGTCGGCAGCGCCGACGACGAGGCGAGCGCGCTGCAGTGGCTGGGCCAAGCCGACCACGCGGTCGACCTGGTGATAGTCGACATCTTCCTGAAGGCGGGCTCGGGCCTGGGCGTGCTGCTGGGCGCGCAGGCGATGGCGCTGTCCTGCAAGCGGGTGGTGCTCAGCAACTACGCCACGCAGGAGATGCGCCGCAAATGCCTGTCGCTGGGGGCCGACCGGGTGTTCGACAAGTCGCAGGAGATCGAGGCGCTGATCAGCTACTGCGAAGAGCTCGCCAACGGTGGCGGTGACGGCGTGGCCCACACCGCGGGCGCGCCGCGCTGACTGCGCGAGGCCGGCTACTGGATCAGGCCGTGCTTGAGCGCGTAGTAGGTCAGGTCGCTGTTGGTGGCCAGGTTCATCTTCTCCATCACCCGGGTGCGGTAGGTGCTGATGGTCTTGATGCTCAGGCACATGCTGTCGGCCATGTGGCCCACGGTCTCGCCCTTGGCCAGGCGCAGGAAGACCTGCAGCTCGCGCTCGGACAACTGCGCATGCGCCGGCTGGTCGCCACCCCCGCCCAGCCCGTCGGCCAGCTGCTCGGCCACCGCCGCGGTGATGTACTTGCGCCCACGCACCACGGTGCGGATGGCCTTGACGATGTCTTCGGGGTCGCAGCCCTTGTTGAGGAAGCCGCTGGCGCCCTGACGCAGCAGCGTGGTGGCGTAGTGCTCTTCGGCAAAACCGCTCAGGATCAGCACCGGCAGGTCGGGCGCGCGCGCCTTGATGGCCGCCAGCGCGTCGACGCCGCTCTGGTCGGGCATGCCGATGTCGAGCAGGATCACGTCGATCTCGGCGTTGCGCACGATGTCCACGGCGCCGCGGCCGTCGGACGCCTCGGCGACGACGCTGAAATCGGCCTGCTCGGAAAAGAACTGGCGCAGTCCGGCACGCACCATGGCGTGGTCATCGACGATGGCAATGCGGATCATGGTCTGGGCGGCTCCTGCATGCATGCATGATCCCACCATTTCAAGGAGGCGCCACCGATGCAGCCGATCAAGGTCATCCGACGCAGCCCGGTCGTCTTCTCGCTGGCCCTGCTGGCCGCGGTGGCGATGCTGTTCATCAGCGAGGGCTCGTACTGGCAGTCGGTGCGCACGCTGGACACCCTGGACCGGGTGGCAACGGTGCGCAACAGCCTGCGCCAGCTGGAACTGGGCGTGGTCGATGCCGAGACCAACCAGCGCGGCTACCTGCTGTCGAACCGGTCCGAATACATCGCCCCCTACCGCCGGGCCCTGGTCAGCGTGGAGGCGGCGATGGCCGTGCTCGATCAGCACTACAGCGACACCAGCCGGGTCGGTCAGTCGCTGGCGCAGCTCAAGCGCCTGACGGCCACCTGCCTGTCGATCATGGCCGAGTCGCTGCGGCTGCACGACGACGGCAAGGCGCCGGCAGCCCAGGAACTGCTGCTCAGCGGCCTGGGCAAGGAGAGCATGGACGGCATACGCCAGGTCAGCGCGGCGCTGATGGCCCAGGAATCGGCCAGCCTGGCCGCCGGCCGCGCGCGCCTCTACGACACCCTGATGCTCAGCCGCATCGGCGTGGCCGGGCTGGTGGTGGCGATGATGCTGGCCCTGTTCCTGTACATGCGCCATGGCAGGACGCTCGAACTGCACCAGCAGGCGCTGCTGGAGGTGGCCCGGATCGAGCGCGAGCGCCTGGAGTCGGTGGTGCGGCAACGCACGGCCGAGCTGACCGACCTGGCGCGCCACCTGCTGACCGCGCGCGAGGACGAGCGCAACCGGCTGGCGCGCAACCTGCACGACGAGCTGGGCGCCCTGCTGACCGCGGCCAAGCTCGACGCAGCGCGCATCCGCTCGCGCCTGACGGGCAGTGCCCCCGAGGCGCTGGAGCGGCTGGCGCACCTGGTCGCCACGCTCGACAGCAGCATCGCGCTGGGCCGCCGCATCATCGAGGACCTGCGGCCCTCGACCCTGGACAACCTCGGGCTGGCGGCCGCGCTGGAAATCCTGGCGCGCGAGTTCAGCGCGCGCTCGGGCGTGCCGGTGCACTGCGCGGTGGCGCCGGTCAGGCTCTCGCCGTCGGCCGAACTGGTGGTCTACCGGCTGGTGCAGGAGGCCGTGACCAACCTGAGCAAGTACGCCCAGGCCCGCAACGTCTGGATCAGCCTGGCCGCCAGCGACGGCCGGGTGCAGGCCTCGGTGCGCGACGACGGCGTGGGCTTCGACCCCGGCGCGCCGCATGCCTCGACCTACGGCCTGCTCGGCATGCGCTACCGGGCCGAGGCCGAGCGCGGCAGCCTGTCGATCGTGTCGGCGCCCGGCCAAGGCACGATCATCGCGGTGTCGCTGCCCGAATCGGGCTGAGGCGCGGGACGGTACGGGCGGCGCCAGCCGGCGTGGCACCGCGCCGCGCGCTGTCGGCGGCGTCCTACCGACGGGCACTCGATTGGCCGACAACGGGGCAGCCCGCAGGCCTATCGCCACCGCGCAGCGGCGCCGCCAGACTCGGGTCATCGTTTCAACCCCACCGGAGTCATCACCATGCTGCACTACGCCGTCGTCTTCTTCGTGATCGCGCTGATCGCTGCCCTCTTCGGCTTCGGTGGCATCGCCGCCAGTGCCGTGGGCATCGGCAAGATCCTGTTCATCGTCTTCGCGATCCTGGCCGTGGCCAGCTTCCTGTTCGGCCTCATCAAGAAGGGCTGAGCGCCGCGCGCTTGCCCTCCCGCCTTTCTCACATCGCACTGGAACTCCCCATGATCAACGACCGCAACACCGTCCCGACCAACAGCCATGTCGACCACGCCGCCCAGGCCGCCGACGATGCGATCAGGTCCACCCAACGCCTGGCCA
Source organism: Aquabacterium sp. (assembly GCA_030654555.1). Lineage (GTDB taxonomy): Bacteria > Pseudomonadota > Gammaproteobacteria > Burkholderiales > Burkholderiaceae_C > Pseudaquabacterium. The sequence goes on along the minus strand of JAURXG010000235.1, from coordinate 6,318 downwards.
ACGACACGCTGGACCGCCTGGCCGGCAGCGTGCAGGACGCGCGCCAAGAGGTGGCACCCTTCCTCCACCGCGCCAGCGAGCAGACCAGCGCGCTGGCCCAGCGCGGGCTCGATGCCGTGCGCGAGACCTCGCAAGGCCTGCGTGACAGCGCCCACCGCGCCACCGACAGCACCGTCGGCTACATCAAGGACGAGCCGCTGAAGGCGATGCTGATCGCTGCCGCCACCGGCGCCGCGCTGATGGCCCTGGTCGGCATGCTGAGCCGCTCGCACCACCGCGCCTGATCCACAGAGCCCCGGCACCCGCGATGCACCAGCTGCTGCACCTGATCACGACCCGGCCACAGTTGCTGGCCGCGCATGCCGAGGCCTATGCCGCGCTGGCGTCAGCGGAGTTTCCGCGCATCGGAGCGGCGTGGAAGCGTCGCGCCCTGCTCGACGCCCTGGCGCTGTGCGCCGTGGGCGTGGCGGCCGTGCTGGCCGGCGTGGCGCTGATGCTGTGGGCCAGCCTGCCCGCGGTGCCAGCGCAGGCATCGTGGGTGCTGATCGGCATCCCCTGCCTGCCGCTGGCGCTGGCCGCCTGGTTTGCCGCGGCCGCCCGCAGTGGCAGCGGGCGCGATGCCCTGGCCAACCTGCGCGAGCAGGTGCAGGCCGACCTGCGCTTGCTGCGTGAGGTGGCCGCGCGATGAACACCCCCCTCTCACCCGACGTGCAGACGGCGGCCGCCCGGCTGGAAGCATCGCGTGCGCAGCTGCGCCGCGCCCTGCTGGGCGCGCCCGACGACGCCCACGACGGCAGCGGGCCGCCCGGCGCGTCGACCACCCCGGCCTGGCTGGCCTCGCTCAAGGCGATGCCGGGCGTGGGCCTGCTGGTCGCTGCGGCCGAAGCCTGGTGGTCGCGGCATCCATTGCATCTGGCCGGCACCATCGCCGTCACCGCGGCCGACGCGGTGCTCAAGCCGGTCGCGCAGCGCCATCCGCTGCGCCTGGTGCTGGGCGCCGCTGCGCTGGGCGGGCTGCTGGCCTGGAGCCGGCCGTGGCGCTGGGTGGTGGTGCCGGCCTTGTTTGCCGGCCTGGTGCCGCAGCTGCTGTCGGCCGCCTTGCGCGCGCCGCAGGCCGGCGTCGGCCCGCCGCCCCCACGCTGAACGCCCCCGGATCGGGGGCGTTGCCGCGGTCGCTCAGACGCGGTGCAACTGGCCGTCCTGCAGCCGGACGCGATCGCCGACGCGCAGGTCGTCGATGCGCTGGTAGTCGAACTGGACTTCGCTGCCGTTGTCCAGCTGCACGCTGATGCGGTAGACCTCCGCGTCGCCCTTCCTGCGGGCCTCGACGGTATTGCCGATCACCGCGCCACCGATGGCGCCCAGGCCGGTGGCCACGTCGCGACCGCTGCCGCTGCCGATCTGGCGGCCGACCACGGCACCCAGCACCGCACCGAGCACCGCACAGCCGCCCGAGGTGCGCGACGAGGCCGAGACAACGTCGATGCGGCTGACGTTGCCGTACTGCACCGCCTGGTAGGGGGCCTGGGTGTTGGCGGGCTGGTAAGGCACGCTGCGCGGCGGGTTGGAGGCGCATGCCGTGACGAGCGCGAGCGCCGAGACGGAACAGACGAGGGTGATTTGACGAATGGTCATGACAGTCCTTCTGGTGGGATGCGATCAGCTGGTACGGGGTGCCCGGCAACGGGCGCCGCCCGGGGCCCACTGTGGGCGCCGGCAGCCGCCGCGTGAAGCGGCGCTGTCCACCTCGTCGCGTCGCCCGGCAGGCCTTGGTCGCGTAGGCTCGCGCCTACACCGGGCCGGACGCGCCGCTCACAGCCAGTACTCCCAGGCCCGCGCGAACTGCTCCTTGAGCCGCAGGTCGATCGGGCGCTGCTGCCAGGCCTCCAGCTGGACGCGGTCCGACGCCGCCAGGTCCTTGTCGAACATGGCCCGCACCTGGCGGCCGAACTCGGCACCCAGCACCACCGCGTTGAGCTCGTGGTTGTGCAGGAAGCTGCGCCAGTCGAGGTTGGTCGAGCCCACCGTGGCCCACACCCCGTCGACCAGCGCGGTCTTCGAATGCAGGATCACGCCGCGCCGCTCGAAGATCTTCACACCGGCCCGCAGCAGCCGTGCGTAGTGGCGGCGCCCGGCATGGAACACCATCCACGAATCGGTCTGGCTGGGCAGGATCAAGGTCACGTCCACGCCCCGCCGCGCGGCGGCCTCCAGCGCGGCCAGCAGCTGCGGATCGGGCGCGAAATAGGCGTTGGTGATGTGCACGCTGGTCTCGGCGCTGCCGATGGCCGACAGCAGCGTGGCGTAGATCAGGCTGAAGGGCTCTTCGGGTGAACTGCCGATGGCCCGCACCACCTGGCTGCCCACCACCTGCGGCGGCGGGAAGTACGCGCGCGGGGCCAGTGGCGGGCCCTTCTGCTGTTGCCAGGCGTCGATGAAGAGCTTCTGCAGCTCGGCCACCACCGGGCCCTGCAGCTGCAGGTCGGTGTCGCGCCAGGCCAGGCTGTCGGCAGCGTTGTCGCGCGCCTTCGAGCCGCGCTGGAACGAGCCGCCCGAGTACACGCTGCTGATGTTGATGCCGCCCAGGAAGGCGGTCAGCCCGTCGACGATCAGCAGCTTGCGGTGGTCGCGCCGGTTCCAGCGCCAGTCGTCGCGGGCCTCCAGCGGGTTGATCGGGTTGAACTCGAGCAGCTGCACCCCGCTGGCGGCCAGCTGCTCGAAGAAGGCCGCCGGCGTGCTGAAGGTGCCGGCGCTGTCGCGCAGCAGGTTGACCTGCACGCCCTGCGCCTGCTTGGCCATCAGCGCCTGGGCGAAGCGCTGGCCCACCTCGTCATCGTCGAGGATGTAGGTCTCGAGGTTGATGTGGTCGCGCGCCGCGGCGATGGCCGCGAACATCGCCCGGTAGGTGGCCGGGCCGTCCTGCAGCAGCACCACCTGGTTGCCGGTGGTCAGCGGGCTGCCGACCAGGGCCTCCTCGAGCGCGAGGTGGCGCTCGAAGACGCCGGTGGTCGGGCTGCGCGCGGCCAGGTCGTCGAGGATGGCGCGGCTGCGCGCCACCGACAGCGGGCCGCGCGCGCCTTCCAGTTGCATCGGCGGGCCGGCCGGCTGCGCCAGGTCGGGCACGATGCGCGGCAGGCTGCTGCAGCCGATGCAGCCGGTCAGGACCAGCAGCGCCAGCCCCCAGTGGCCCATCGGGCGCAAGCCGGGGTGGGGTGTCGGCGGCATCGTCGGGCCTGGCGAGGTCAGCGTCGGGCGCTGACGCGCCAGACCGCATTGCCCACGTCGTCGGCCACCAGCAGCGCACCGCCGCGGTCCAGCGCCACGCCCACCGGGCGCCCCTGCGCCTGGCCCTGGCCGTCGAGAAAGCCGCCCAGCACCTCGACCGGCAGGCCGGTGGGCCGCCCGTCCACGAAGGGCACGAACACCACCTGGTAACCGCTGTGCGGACGGCGGTTCCAGGAGCCGTGCAGGCCGACGAACAGGCCATCGGCAAAGGCCGCGGGCAGCGTGGTGCCCGCCGAGGCGGCCAGGCCCAGCGGCGCCACGTGCGGGCCCATCGCGTAGTCGGGCACGATCGCGGTGTTCACGAGATCGGGCCTGGCGGGCAGCACACGGGGATCGACATGGCGGCCATGGTAGCTGTAGGGCCAGCCGTAGAAACCGCCGTCCTGCACCGCGCTCAGGTAATCGGGCACCAGGTCGCTGCCGAGCTCGTCGCGCTCGTTGACCACGGTCCACAGCACTGCGGCGCCGCCGCCCGCCGGCGTGCGCCAGGCCAGGCCGTTGGGGTTGCGCAAGCCGGTGGCATAGGGGCGCTGCGTGCCGCTGGCCAGGTCCATCTCCAGGATCGTGGCGCGGCCGGCCTCGGCCGCCAGGCCGTTCTCGGCCACGTTGCTGTTGGAGCCCACGGTGACGTAGAGCTTGCGGCCGTCGGCGCTGGCGATCAGGTTCTTCGTCCAGTGGTGGTTGATCGCACCGGCCGGCAGGGCCGCCACCGGCACGCCGGGCGCCGTGATGCGCGTGGCGCCGCGGGCATAGGTGAAGCGCAGCACCGCATCGGTGTTGGCCACGTAGAGCTGGTCGCCGACCAGGGCCATGCCGAACGGCGAATGCAGGCCCTCGATCAGCACCGTGCGGGTCTCGGCCACGCCGTCCCCATCGGCATCGCGCAGCAGCGTGATGCGGTCGGCGCTGGGCACCGTGGCGCCGGCGCGCTGCATCACCAGGCCGGCGATCCAGCGCTTGAGGCTCCAGGCCGCATCGGGATGCGCCGGGGCGTTGGTTTCGGCCACCAGCACGTCGCCGTTGGGCAATGCCAGCAGCCAGCGCGGGTGGTCCAGGCCCCGCGCGAACGCCGCCACCTGCAGGCCGGGCGCGGGCACCGGCGCCGCCCCCGGCGCCCAGCCGATGGCCGGCGCGACGTGCACGGTGGGGATCAGCCGCTGCTGCGGCGGCGGCAGCACCGGCTGCGTGCCGCTGCCCGCCGCCAACGGCAGCGTGGCCAGGTCGCCGCAGGCGGCCAGGGCCGCCACCAGCAACAGGGCCGCCGAGAGCCGGCGCAGGGTCAAATCCGACCCATCAGCAACAGCACCAGCACGACCAGCAGCACCAGCCCGATGCCGCCGCTGGGCCCGTAGCCCCAGTTGCGGCTGTGACCCCAGCTCGGAAAGACGCCGACCAGCATCAGGATCAGGACGATCAACAGAATGGTGCCGAGTGACATGCGGTACTCCTGGAAAGAGAGGGTGGGAAGGGTGGGATCAGTTCGTCGCTGCCGAGGCGGCGGGCGGGATGACGATCACCGTGGTGCCCTCTCCCGCTTTGCCGGTGGCGCCGGTGTTGCCGGTGTTGCCGGTGGCGCCCTGGCTGCCGGTGCTGCCCACGTCACCCGTGCTGCCGGTGCTGCCGGTATTGCCGGTGGCGCCTTGCGGGCCTGCGGGGCCGGGCACCGGCACGTTGGTGGCGGGCACGTTGACCACGGTGGGCTTGTCGCAGGCGGCCAGGCTCAGCGTGGCCAGCAGGGCGGCGAACAGGATCGAGCGTTTCATGGTGAGGTTCCTTGTCAAGTGGGAGGCCCCGCGGCAATGGCCGGGGGGCCGAGAACCCCAGCGTAGTGCGGCGCCCGCCCGCGCTCTGTGCGCTGCCGAACAGGACTGGCCACATTCGCGGGCGGCCACGGTGCGGCCGGCGGCAGGTCGCGGCGCGCTCCTACAGCGCTGCGGCCTGTGCAGCCCTGCACCGCCGCCGGAGCGGCGCGCACCATCGGCGCCAAGCCGGCAGTGTTGCCGGCAGCCGGAGTGCGCCTTGGCCCATCGAATCGAAACACCGCGCGGTCCTCGCGTGCTCAGGGCGTTGTCCGCGGGCCCCTTGGCGCTGCTGGCGCTGTGCAGCGCCCTGGCCGTCGCAACGCCCAGCCGGGCCCAGGATGCACCCACGCTGACGGCACGCCACCTGGCGCTGCGCCCGGCGCTGGCGAGCAACCCCTTCGGCCGCCCGCTGGTGCTGGAATCCAGCGAGCCCGCGGGCGGCCTGCGCGGCGACGTCTATGCGCGCATCGACCAGCCGTTCAACGTGGTCGCACCGGCACTGCTGGGCACCGCGAACTGGTGCGACATCCTGATGCTGCACCTCAACGTCAAGCAGTGCCGCGCCGGCGTCTCGGCCGCAGGGCCGACCCTGGGGCTGGTAGTGGGCAGCAAGCGCGACCAGCCGCTGGACCAGGACCACGCCATCGACTTCGTCTACCAGCGCACCGCCGCCCGGCCCGACTACCTGCAGCTGCAGCTCCACGCCGACCAGGGACCGATGGGCACCAGCCGCTACCGCATCGTGCTGGAGGTGGTGGCGCTGGAGGCCGGGCAGAGCTTCCTGCACCTGTCCTACGCCTACGACTACGGGCTGGCCGCGCGCCTGGCCATGGAGACCTACCTGGCGACGTTCGGGCGCAGCAAGGTCGGCTTCAGCGTGATCGGTCAGCGCGGCGACGGCCAGCCGCGCTACGTCGGCCAGCTGCGCGGTGTGGTCGAGCGCAACACGATGCGCTACTACCTCGCCATCGAGTCCTTCCTCGGCGCGCTGGCGCTGCCGCAGGGCGAACGCTTCGAGCGCCGCCTGGCGTCCTGGCACGCCGGGGTCGAACGTTATCCCCTGCAACTGCACGAGCAGACTTTCGACGAGTACCTGACGCTCAAGCGCCGGCAGCCGCTGCCGGGTTGACGCCGCGGCCGCGGCCGCGGCTCGGGTTCAGGCCGCCAGGGCCATCGGCTGGTGCGCCGCCGCGCGGGCGGGCACCGCCAGGCGCAGGGCCTGCGGCAGCGA
>JAURXG010000230.1 GCA_030654555.1 Aquabacterium sp. | reverse complement strand
CTTGTGGTCGCGCAGCAGCATGCGCACGGTGTCGCGCAGCAGGGTGCTGTGATGGCCCGACAGCGGCGCGACGACCAGCACCGTGGGCTGGTTCTTCATCACGTCGAGCACGGCCGGGTTGTCGGAGAAGCGCTTGAAGCGCAGCAGCCGGCAGAACGGCTTGTTGATCGGCACCTGCTCCTGCACCGCCACCTCGATGCCGTTGACCGGCACGCTGCGGATGCCGAACTCGGGCTTCTCGTATTCCTTGGCCAGGCGGTGCGCCAGGTCGAAACCGGCCGACACGCGCTGGGCCATCGGCGTGTGCGTGAAGGGCGACAGCGGGTGGTTGTAGAGCTTGGCGGTGGCGCTGGCGAATTCGGAGAACGGCGCCATCAGCGCACGTTGTGTTTCATACAGCTGGTAAAGCATGGGCTTGTAGCTCCAGTAAGTGGGCGCGTTGTCTCACGGCGAAGTCATCATGTGGCCGGAACCCTGAATTGCAACTGACACCCACGATGAATTTTGTGCAGTGCAGCAATTATGGACCCATCGACGACATATTGCACCCCGCTCGGGGCGGTTGTTTCCGGAAAAACACCGGGGCGAGCGCCGCAAATGGTGGATTTGTCGCTCGCGCGACAGGGATTTCGGCGGCCACAGCGACGAAGCCCGGCAGGGCCGGGCTTCGGGGGCGGACAGGCGGCATGCCGGCCGCGCGGGGGGGTCAAAGCACCTTGGCGATCGATGCGACCACGTGGTCGATGTTGCCGGTGTTGAGGGCCGCCACGCAGATGCGGCCCGAATCGACGCCGTAGACGCCGAACTCGCTGCGCAGCCGCTCCATCTGGGCCTTGCTCAGCCCGGAGTAGCTGAACATGCCGCGCTGGCGGGTGATGAAGCTGAAATCCTGCTTCACGCCGGCGGCGACCAGCTTCTGGGCCAGCAGGGTGCGCATCTGCTTGATGCGCTGGCGCATGCCGGCCAGTTCTTCTTCCCACTGCGCGCGCAGCGCCGGGGTGTCGAGCACGGTGGCCACCACCTGGGCGCCGTGGGTGGGCGGGTTGCTGTAGTTGGTGCGGATGGCGATCTTCAACTGCGACAGCACGCGTGCGGCTTCGTCCTTGTTCTCGCACACCACGCTGAGCGCGCCCACGCGTTCGCCGTAGAGCGAGAAGCTCTTCGAGAACGAGGTCGCCACGAAGAAGTCCATGCCCGAGGCGATGAACTGCTGCACCACCGCGCCGTCCTCGGCGATGCCGTCGCCAAAGCCCTGGTAGGCCATGTCGAGGAAGGGCACCAGGCCACGCGCCTTCAGCACCGCGATCACCTGCACCCACTGCGCCGGGCTGATGTCGTAGCCGGTGGGGTTGTGGCAGCAGGCGTGCAGCACGACGATGGTGCCGGCGGCGGCACGGTTCAGGTCGGCCAGCATCGCGTCGAAGCGCACGCCCCGCGCCTCGGCGTCGTAGTAGGCATAGGTCTCGACCGGAAAGCCGGCGTTGGTGAACAGCGCGCGGTGGTTCTCCCAGCTCGGGTCGCTGATCAGCACAGTGGCGCCGGGGTTCAGTTTCTTCAGGAAATCGGCGCCCACCTTCAGCCCGCCGGTGCCGCCCAGGGCCTGCACCGTGGCCACGCGGCCGGCGGCCAGCACCGGGCTGTCGGCGCCGAACACCAGGCGCTGCACCGCCTTGTCGTAGGCGGCGATGCCGTCGATGGGCAGGTAGCCGCGCGGCTTGGCGGCGTCGGTCAGCTGCTGCTCGGCGGCCTTCACGCAGGCCAGCAGCGGCAGCTTGCCGGCATCGTCGAAATACACGCCCACGCCCAGGTTGACCTTGGTGGGGTTGGGATCGGCGTTGAATTGCTCGTTGAGGCCCAGGATGGGATCGCGCGGGGCCAGTTCGACGGCGGCAAAAAGCGACATGGGGTGGAATCCTGAAAGGGACGTGGTCGGTGGTGGGGGCGGGGCGCCCGACGCGCCGGCAAGCCGGAAATGGCGACCTGCGCTACGCTGTCGGGTTGCTTGCCGCTCCGGCGGCTTGAGCCAGAACCGCGTGATTTTAGGGCCCCGTGCCCGGTGTCGAAGGAAAACCCTGATGTCTGAGCTTGCCGAGGTGCCCGAATCCACCATCCCCGTCGAGGGTGAGTTCGTCAGCTACCCCGATTCGCCGTTCCAGCTGTTCCAGCCCTATCCGCCGGCGGGCGATCAGCCCGAGGCCATCCGCCTGCTGTGCGAGGGCATAGCCGACGGCCTGGCCTACCAGACGCTGCTGGGCGTGACCGGCTCGGGCAAGACCTTCACGATGGCCAACGTGATCGCCCGCATGGGCCGCCCGGCCATCGTCTTCGCGCCCAACAAGACGCTGGCCGCGCAGCTGTATGCCGAGTTCCGCGAGTTCTTCCCACGCAACGCGGTCGAGTACTTCGTCAGTTATTACGATTACTACCAGCCCGAGGCCTACGTGCCGCAGCGCGACCTGTTCATCGAGAAGGACAGCTCGATCAACGAGCACATCGAGCAGATGCGCCTGAGCGCCACCAAGAGCGTGCTGGAGCGCCGCGACACGGTGATCGTGGCCACCGTCAGCGCGATCTACGGCATCGGCAAGCCCGAGGACTACACGCAGATGCGCTTCATCGTGCGGGTGGGCGACAAGCTGGGCCAGCGCGACGCGATCGCCCAGCTGATCCGCATGCAGTACAGCCGCAACGACGCCGACTTCTCGCGCGGCACCTTCCGCGTGCGCGGCGACACCATCGACATCTTCCCGGCCGAGCATTCGGAGCTGGCGCTGCGGCTGGAGCTGTTCGACGACGAGATCGAGGCCTTGAGCCTGCTCGACCCGCTGACCGGCCATGTGCGCCAGAAGATCCCGCGCTTCGTGATCTACCCCAAGAGCCATTACGTGACGCCGCGCGAGCGGGTGCTGGCCGCGGTGGAGACCATCAAGGTCGAGCTGCGCGAGCGGGTGGCGCAGTTCGTCAAGGACGGCAAGCTGGTGGAGGCGCAGCGGCTCGAACAGCGCACCCGCTTCGACCTGGAGATGATGCAGGAGGTGGGCCACTGCAAGGGCATCGAGAACTACAGCCGGCATCTGTCGGGCGCCGCGCCGGGCGAGCCGCCGGCCACGCTGGTGGACTACCTGCCGCCCGACGCGCTGATGTTCCTCGACGAGAGCCACGTGCTGATCGGCCAGCTGGGCGGCATGTACAACGGCGATCGCGCGCGCAAGACCACGCTGGTGGAGTACGGCTTCCGCCTGCCCAGCGCGCTGGACAACCGGCCGCACAAGCTCGAAGAGTTCGAACAGCGCATGC
>JAURXG010000157.1 GCA_030654555.1 Aquabacterium sp. | reverse complement strand
GGCTTCATCCGCGCCCAGACCATCGCCTACGATGACTTCATCGCCTTCAAGGGCGAAGCTGGCGCCAAGGAAGCCGGAAAAATGCGCGCGGAAGGCAAGGAATACGTCGTCAAGGACGGCGACGTGCTGAACTTCCTGTTCAGCAGCTAGCCACCTGCGCCGGGCGGCCTGCCGAGGCGGGGTTTTCGCCGGCTGCCGCGGCCGTCCGCGCATGGCAGCATCGGGCCCGACCCGCGCCAGGAGGACCCCGATGACCACCGCAGCCACGCCCGCCCTGTCCTACGCCCGTGGCGCCACCACGCCGCCGCTGCAGGAGCAGACCATCGGGCAGGCACTGGCCGCCACCGTGGCCCGCCACGGCGACCGCCCGGCGCTGGTGGTGCCGCACCAGGGGGTGCGCTGGACCTGGAGCGAGCTCGCCCGCCGTGCCGACGAGGTGGCCGCCGGCCTGCTGTCGCTGGGCCTGCAGCCCGGCGACCGGGTGGGCATCTGGGCCCCCAACTGCAGCGAGTGGGTGCTGACGCAGCTCGCCACGGCGCGCGCCGGGCTGGTGCTGGTCAACGTCAACCCGGCCTACCGCCGCTCGGAGCTGGAATACGCGCTGAACAAGGTGGGCTGCAAGGCGCTGGTGCTGGCGCCGGCGCTCAAGACCAGCAACTACCTGGAGATCGTCAACGACCTGGCGCCCGAACTGGCGGCCAGCCCCATCGGCCAGCTGCAGGCGCGCGCGCTGCCGCAGCTGCGCTGGGTGATCCGCCTCGGCGAGGAGCGCACCGGCGGCATGCTCAACTTCAGCGCGCTGGCCGGGCTTGCCACCGCGGCCAGCCGCGCCCAGCTGGCGGCCATCGGCCCCACGCTGGCCGCCACCGATGCGATCAACATCCAGTTCACCTCGGGCACCACCGGCCACCCCAAGGGCGCGACGCTGACGCATCGCAACATCCTGAACAACGGCTTCTTCGTCGGCGAGGCGATCCGCCTGACGCCCGACGACCGGCTGTGCATCCCCGTGCCGCTGTACCACTGCTTCGGCATGGTGATGGGCAACCTGGGCTGCCTGACCCACGGCGCGACCATGGTCTATCCCTCGGAGGGCTTCGAGCCGCTGGCGGTGCTGGAGGCCGTGGCGCAGGAGCGCTGCCAGGCCCTGTATGGCGTGCCGACCATGTTCATCGCCATACTCGGCCATCCAGACTTCGGCAGCTTCGACCTGACCTCGCTCCGGACCGGGATCATGGCCGGCTCGCCCTGCCCGATCGAGGTGATGAAGCAGGTGATCGACCTCATGCACATGCCGCAGGTGACCATCGCCTACGGCATGACCGAGACCTCGCCGGTAAGCTTCCAGTCCGGCTGCGACGACAGTCTGGAAGTCCGCGTCTCCACCGTCGGCCGGGTGCAGCCGCACCTTGAGGTGAAGATCGTCGACGAGGCCGGCCGCATCGTCCCGCGCGGGCAGGCGGGCGAGCTCTGCACCCGCGGCTATTCGGTGATGCTGGGCTACTGGGACGATCCGGAGCGCACTGCAGAAGCCAAGGACGCCGCCGGCTGGATGCACACCGGCGACCTCGCCACGCTCGACGCCGACGGCTGCGGCAACATCGTCGGGCGGATCAAGGACATGGTCATCCGCGGCGGCGAGAACATCTATCCCCGCGAGATCGAGGAGTTCCTCTACCGACACCCGGCGGTGCAGGACGTGCAGGTGATCGGCGTGCCGGACAGCCGCTACGGCGAGGAGCTCTGCGCCTGGATCGTGCTCAAGCCCGGCAAGGGCCTGGAGGCCGAGGCGGTGC
>JAURXG010000155.1 GCA_030654555.1 Aquabacterium sp. | reverse complement strand
CTCGCGCAGCCGCTTGGCCAGCACGTCGTAGTGGAAGTCGATGTTGCTGAAGATCGTGTCGTCGGGCAGGAAGTGCACCTCGGTGCCACGCTTCTCGGTCTCGCCGATGATCTTCATCGGGCTGACCTCGAAACCGTCGCGCATCTCCAGCAGCCGGTCCTGCGGCACGCCCATCGCGAAGTCGATCGCATGCACCTTGCCGTCGCGCCGCACGATCAGGCGCAGCCACTTGCTCAGGCCGTTGACGCAGCTCACGCCCACGCCGTGCAGACCGCCCGAGACCTTGTAGCTGTTCTGGTTGAACTTGCCGCCGGCGTGCAGTTCGGTCAGCGCGATCTCGGCCGCGCTGCGCTTGGGCTCGTGCTTGTCGTCCATCTTCACGCCGGTGGGGATGCCACGACCGTTGTCGATGACGCTGATGCTGTTGTCGCTGTGGATGGTGACGATGATGTCGTCGCAGTGCCCGGCCAGCGCTTCGTCGATGCTGTTGTCGACCACCTCGAACACCAGGTGGTGCAGGCCGGTGCCGTCCGACGTGTCGCCGATGTACATGCCCGGGCGCTTGCGCACCGCCTCCAGGCCTTCCAGGATCTGGATGCTGTCCGAGCCGTAGGCCGCCGATGCTTCCGATCCGGTGGACGCGGCCGCGCCTTCGGCGGTGGGCACCTCGCGCTGGGTCACGCCGTTGTTGGCGGCGGCCTTGGACGACGATTTGGGCTGTTGCGGCTGGGTGGGTTCGGTCATCACAAGCTCTCTTCCGGGCGGCGCCGCCCGGTTTCGAGCAGCCCCTTAAAAACGCTGAAGCGGGCTCGCGGCCCGCTGTGCTGTGGGAAGGCTGATGCGCTAGATGCGCATCGGCATCACCACGTACTTGAAGCCGCTCTGCTCGGGCACGGTGATCAGCGCGCTGGCGTTGCCGTCCTGCAGCTCGATCTTGACCATGTCCTGGCTGATGTTGGCCAGCGCGTCCATCAGGTAGGTGACGTTGAAGCCCACCTCGATGGTGTCGCCGGCGTAGTCGATCTCGATCTCTTCCTTGGCCTCTTCCTGCTCGGCATTGCTGCTGGCGATGCGTAGGGTGCCCGGCTCGATGTTGACGCGCACGCCCTTGAACTTCTCGCTGGTCAGGATGGCCGCGCGCTGCAGGCTGGCCAGCAGCGTGGCGCGGCCCAGGATCACCGCGTTCTTGTGGTTCTTCGGGATCACGCGGTTGTAGTCGGGGAACTTGCCCTCGACCAGCTTGGTGACGAACTCCATGCCCGAGAAGCCGAACTTGGCCTGGTTGCCGGCAAAGC
>JAURXG010000212.1 GCA_030654555.1 Aquabacterium sp. | reverse complement strand
CGACCACAGCGAATTCGCCCACCTCGACGCGACCCGGATCGCCCGCGTGGTGGCGGTGATGCAGGCCCACGGGCTCACCGCCACGGTCAGCTCGATCCACGTCAACGGCTGGATCGGCGCCCATGGCAAGCCCAGCGGCGCGCGCTGGGCGGTCGAGCAGGCGCTGGGCCAGGCCTTCGTTGCCGGTGACTGGGTCTACGTGGGCGACTCGACCAACGACCAGGCGATGTTCGAGGCGCTGCCGCTGAGCGTGGGCGTGGCCAACATCGCGCGCTTCGTGCCGCAGCTGCGGGCCTTTCCGGGCTACGTGACGCCCGGCGAGCGGGGCCGGGGCTTCGCCGAGCTGGCCGACGCGCTGCTGGCCGCACGCGCTGCATGACGGCCGACGCCGGCGCGGCCAGTCGCTCGCGGGTGCTGCGCCAGGCGCTGGCGCTGTCGCTGGGCGCCGCGGTGTCGCTGGGGCTGGCGCGCTTCTCGTATGCACTGCTGCTGGGGCCGATGCGCGCCGACCTGGGCTGGAGCTATTTCACCGCCGGGGCGATGAACACCGGCAACGCCGCCGGCTACCTGCTGGGCGCGCTGGCCATGCCGCGGCTGATGGCCCGGGTCGGCCCGAAGCCGGCGCTGGTGGGCGGCGGCCTGGCCACCGCGCTGCTGCTGGCGCTGCATGGTCTGGTCACCGACAACGGCGCGCTGATGGCACTGCGCCTGGCCGCGGGCGCGGCCAGTGCCGCCACCTTCGTCGCTGGCGGGCTGCTGGCCGCGCGGCTGGGCGGGCAGGCCGTGGCCGCGGCGGCGGGCAGCGGCCTGGGCGCCGGCCTGGTGCTGGGGCTGTACTACGGTGGCACCGGGCTGGGCATCATCGTTTCGGCCTTCCTGGTGCCGGCGTTCGACCGCGCGGGCGCGGCGCATGGCTGGCAACCGGCCTGGCAGGCGCTGGGCGCGGTGGCCCTGGGCATGACGGCGCTGATGGCGCTGGGCACGGCGCGTGATGCGCCGGTGGCCGGCACCGCCGCCACGCCCGCCCCGGTGCCCTGGCGCGCGCTGGGCTGGGCGCTGGCGGGCTACGCGATGTTCGGCCTGGGCTACATCGGCTACATGACCTTCATCGTCACGCTGCTGCGCGAGCAGCAGCTGGGCAGCGGCGCGATCACGGCCTTCTACGTCACGCTGGGCCTGGGCGTGGTGGCCTCGTCGTGGCTGTGGGCCGGGCTGCTGCAGCGCTGGCGCGGCGGCCAGGTGCTGGCGCTGCTCAACGGCCTGCTCGCGCTGGCCACCGTGCTGCCGGTGCTCAGCGCCCACCCGGTGGCGGTGTTCGGCTCGGGCGCGTTGTTCGGGGCGGTGTTCCTGTCGGTGGTGGCCTCGACCACCGCGCTGGTGCGCCACAACCTGCCGGTGGCCGCCTGGCCACGCGGCATCGCGGCCTTCACCATCATCTTCGCGCTCGGCCAGATCGCCGGCCCCAGCCTGGTGGGCCGGATCGCCGACGGCCCCGGCGGCCTGGCGCGCGGGCTGGCGCTGAGCGCGGCGATGCTGGCGCTGGGCGCGCTGCTGGCGCTGGCGCAGCGGCCCCTGCGCACGGGCTGAGCGGCGTCAGCCCAGGCCGAGGAACCGCTGCAGCCGCTGCAGCTCGTCGTCCAGCGCGGCCGGGAACCCCGCCTCGCGCGGCGCCGCGCCGGCCACGTAGCCCAGCTCGGGCACCAGCACGCCCTCGCGCAGCGCCAGGTTGCCCCAGCCGATGACCTGGTCGCGCCACAGCAGCGGCAGCGCGTAGTAGCCGCGTTGCCGCTTCGGCGCCGGCGTGTAGGCCTCGAAGCGGTAGGCCCAGCCCCACAGGATCTCGAAGCGGCGGCGGTCCCACACGATGGGATCGAACGGCGCCAGCAGCCGCACGGTGTCGGCCTGCGCGCGATGGGCATGGATCGCCGAGGCCGGCCGCTCGCCCTCGGGCCAGACCCAGCGCACGCCGTCCACCTCGGCCTGCGGCAGGCGTTGCCTGGCGCGCGCCAGCGCGGCCGCGCGCAGGTGTTCCCATTGCGGCGCACCGCCGCGCAGGTGGCTGACCAGCTGGCCCAGGCTGGCCAGCGGCAGCGGTGCGTACTTGGCCACCACCACGTCGACCAACGCATCCATCGCCGCGAGGGGGTCGGGCAGATCGAGCCCGGCCGGCCGCACCGCGTAAAGCCGCACCCCGCCCTCGCGCCGCGCGATGCGCAGCAGGCCGCGGTAGTGCATCGCGTCGAGCAGCTGCGTGCTGGCGTTCGACGAGCCACCGAACCAGTTGCGCGCCTTGCCATGCTGGAACTGCGCGTCGACCTCGCGCGGGTGCACCACGCCGCGTTCGCGCACGAAGTCCAGCACTGCGGCGGCCTGGCGGTGGCGCGTCGCCGGCCAGGGCGTGCGTGGCGTGCGCGGGTGCATCAGCGCGTGGGTGGCGCGCGGCAGGAAGCCGTAATTGACGAAGAAGTCCTCCTCGATGGCCAGCCGCGGGTAGCGCGCCTCCAGGTCGCCGGCGCGGTAGTCCGCCACGCGGTGGCGCAGCGTGAGGTCTTGTGCCCGCGCCGGTGCGCGGATCGGGTCGGCCTGCACGAAGCCCAGCCGGCGGATCGCCTGGCCCAGCGTGGTGGGCGCAAACAGCGTGCGCGCCACGGCGTGGTGGCGCAGGTGATCCAGCGTGAGGGCGGCGGCCATGCCGGCAGCCTACCAGCGGCGACAATCGTCGGCTGTCGCCACCCATCCGCCAATTCACCATGAAACCGATCGGAACCCCGCTGTCCCCCCACGCCACCCGCGTCATGCTGCTGGGCAGCGGCGAGCTGGGCAAGGAGGTGCTGATCGCGCTGCAGCGCCTGGGCGTCGAGACCATCGCCGTCGACCGCTACGACCATGCGCCCGGCCAGCAGGTGGCGCACCACGCCCGCACCATCACGATGAGCGACGGCGCCGCGCTGCGCGCGCTGATCGAGGCCGAGCGGCCGGACCTGGTGGTGCCCGAGATCGAGGCCATCGCCACGCCGGTGCTCGAGGCGCTGGAGGCCGAAGGCCGGATCCGCTGCATCCCCACCGCCCGCGCCGCGCGGCTGACGATGGACCGCGAAGGCATCCGCCGCCTGGCCGCCGAGACGCTGGGGCTGCCGACCAGCCCCTACCGGTTCTGCGATTCGCTGGCCGAGCTGCAGGCGGCGATCGACGCCGGGATCGGCTACCCGTGCATCGTCAAGCCGGTGATGAGCAGCAGCGGCAAGGGCCAGAGCAAGGTCGACGGCCCCGCCGACGTGCAGAGCGCCTGGGACTACGCGATGGCCGGTGGCCGGGTCGGCCCGGGCCGGGTGATCGTCGAGGGCTTCATAGCCTTCGACTACGAGATCACCCAGCTGACGGTGCGCGCCCTGGGCGCCGACGGTTCGGTCGAGACGCATTTTTGCGACCCCATCGGCCATGTGCAGGTCAGCGGCGATTACGTCGAAAGCTGGCAGCCGCACGCCATGCACCCGGCGGCGCTGCAGCGCTCGCGCGAGATCGCCAAGGCGGTGACCGACAACCTGGGTGGTCAGGGCCTCTTCGGCGTGGAGCTGTTCGTCAAGGGCGAGCAGGTGTGGTTTTCCGAGGTCAGCCCGCGCCCGCACGACACCGGCATGGTGACGATGATCACGCAATGGCAGAACGAGTTCGAGCTGCACGCCCGCGCCATCCTGGGCCTGCCGGTCGACACCACGCTGAAGAGCCCCGGCGCCAGCGCCGTGATCTACGGCGGCGTGGAGGCCCAGGGCATCGTCTTCGACGGCGTGGCCGATGCGATGCGCGTGCCCAACAGCGACATCCGCCTGTTCGGCAAGCCCGAGAGCTTCGTCAAACGCCGCATGGGCGTGGCGCTGGCGTTTGACGCCGATGTGCAAGTGGCGCGCCAGAACGCCAAGCTGGCCGCGGCCAAGGTCAAGCCCCGCGTTGCCTGAGAGAGTTGCTATTTAATTAATAGCTTCCTGCGCACAGTGGACGGGGGCTAGAGGCT
>JAURXG010000208.1 GCA_030654555.1 Aquabacterium sp. | reverse complement strand
CGACGATCAGCAGGCTGGTGCCACCGAGGTAGAACGGGATCTGCAACGCGGTCACCAGATATTCGGGCAACAGGCAGATGATCGTCAGATACGCCGCACCGATAACGGTGATGCGCGTCAGCACGTAATCGAAGTAATTCTCGGTGTTCTTGCCCGGGCGGATGCCGGGAATGAACCCGCCATTGCGCTTCAGGTTATCGGCGGTTTCCTCGGGGTTGAAGACGACCGCGGTGTAGAAGAACGAGAAGAAGATGATGCCGGCGCCGTACAGCAGCATGTACACAGGGCTGCCGTGCTGCAGGTACTGGTTGAGCGTGATGATGAAGTCACCCCACTTCGACTCACCTGCGACGCGCTGACCCGCGAACTGCGAGATCGTCAGCGGCATCAGCAACAGCGACGACGCGAAGATCGGCGGGATCACGCCCGACATGTTCAGCTTGAGCGGCAGGTGCGAGGACTGCCCGCCATACACCTTGTTACCCACCTGGCGCTTGGCATAGTTGACCAGGATCTTGCGCTGGCCACGCTCGACGAACACCACCACGAAGGTCACACCGACCACCAGCGCGATGATGAAGATCGCCGCGATGATGCTCATCGCACCGGTGCGGATCAATTCGAACAGACCCCCGATGGCGCCTGGCAGGCCGGCCGCGATGCCGCCGAAGATCAGGATCGAGATGCCATTGCCCAGCCCGCGCTCGGTGATCTGCTCACCCAGCCACATCAAGAACATCGTGCCCGCCGTGAGGCTGACCACGGTGGTCATGCGGAAGCCGAAACCGGGGTTGATCACCAGGCCGACCGAACCCTCCAGCGCCAGCGCAATGCCCAGGCTTTGGAACAAGGCCAGCCCCAGCGTGCCGTAGCGGGTGTACTGGGTGACCTTGCGGCGACCGGCCTCGCCTTCCTTCTTGAGCGCTTCCAGAGTGGGCACGACGTAGGTCATCAACTGCATGATGATCGACGCCGAGATGTACGGCATGATGCCCAACGCGAACACGGTGAAGCGCGACAGCGCGCCACCCGAGAACATGTTGAACAAGCTCAGGATGCCGCCCTGCTGGCCCTTGAAGAGCTGCTGCAGCTGGTTGGGGTCTATGCCGGGCACGGGAATGTGCGCGCCGAGGCGGTAGACCACCAGGGCCAGCAGCAGAAAGACCAGCCGACGACGCAGGTCGCCGAACTTGCCGCTCTTGGCCAGCTGGTTTGCCGAAGTTGCCAAAACGAATGCCCTGGGAAACGAAGAGGATCAGGCCAGTGCGCCGCCGACCGCCTCGATAGCGGCCTTGGCACCGGCGGTGGCGCCGATGCCCTTGAGCATCACCTTGCGCGACAGCTCGCCACGCTTGATCACCTTGACATGCTTGATCAGCTGGCCCACCAGGCCGGCCGCTTTCAGCATGACCAGGTCGACTTCGTCCTGGCCCAGCCGCTCGAGGTCCGACAGCGTGACTTCGCCGTTGAACTTGAGCGTTTGCGACTTGAAGCCCCGCTTGGGCAGGCGACGCTGCAGCGGCATCTGGCCGCCCTCGAAGCCCACCTTGTGGTAGCCACCGGCGCGCGACTTCTGGCCCTTGTGGCCACGACCGGCCGTCTTGCCCAGGCCCGAACCGATGCCACGGCCCACGCGACGGCGAGCCTTCTTGGCGCCGTCAGCCGGCTGGATGGTGTTGAGTTGCATGTTGAAGTCCTGACTCACGCAGTGCGTGCCTTACAGCACCAGCACCAGGTAGGCGATCTTGTTGATCATGCCGCGCACGGCCGGGGTGTCCTCGAGCACGCGCTCGCTGTTGACACCACGCAGGCCCAGACCACGCACGGTGGCGCGGTGCGACTGCTTGCAACCGATCGGGCTCTTGACGAGCTTGACCTTGAGGGTTTTCTTGTCCGACATGGAAATTCTCCGTGGCGCCAGATCAGTTGAAGATTTCTTCAACCGACTTGCCGCGCTTGGCCGCCACTTCAGCGGCGGTGGTCGAGCGCTTCAGTGCGTCCAGCGTGGCACGCACCATGTTGTACGGGTTGCTCGAGCCCAGGCTCTTGGCGACGATGTCGGTGACACCCATCACTTCGAATACCGCGCGCATCGGGCCACCGGCGATGATGCCGGTACCGGCCGGCGCGGGGGCCAGCAGCACCTTGGCCGCGCCATGCTCGCCACGCACGTTGTGGTGCACGGTGCCGTTGCGCAGCTGCACCTTGAACATGCCGCGACGCGCGGAGTCCATGGCCTTCTGCACCGACACCGGCACTTCCTTGGCCTTGCCCTTGCCCATGCCGATGCGGCCGTCGCCGTCACCGACCACCGTCAGCGCCGCGAAGCTCAGCGTGCGACCGCCCTTGACGACCTTGGTGACGCGGTTGACCGCGATCATCTTTTCCTTCAGGCCGTCGTCGTTCGCTTCGGTCTGGGCGCGGGGTTGAAACTTTGCCATGATGCTTTTCCTCTACGCGATCAGAACTGCAGACCGGCTTCGCGGGCAGCCTCGGCCAGCGCCTTGACGCGGCCGTGGTACGCAAAACCAGAGCGGTCGAACGCGACCTTCTCGACACCGGCGGCCTTGGCCTTTTCGGCGATGCGCTTGCCCACCAGGGCAGCGGCAGCGGTGTTGCCACCCTTGTCCTTGCCCAGCTGGTCGCGCACTTCCTTCTCGGCGGTGGACGCCGAGGCCAGCACGCGGGTGCCATCGTCGGAGACGACGCTGGCGTAGATGTGCAGGTTGGAGCGGAAGACCGACAACCGCACCGCACCCTGATTGGCAATGCGGGCGCGGGTCTGGCGGGAGCGACGCAGGCGCTGTTCTTTCTTGGTCAGCATGTTCAGCTCCTCACTTCTTCTTCGTTTCCTTGATCACCACGCGCTCATCGGCGTAGCGGATCCCCTTGCCCTTGTAGGGCTCGGGCGGGCGGATGGCGCGCACTTCGGCAGCCAGCTGACCGACGACTTGGCGGTCTGCACCCTTGATCACGATTTCGGTCTGCGTCGGGCAGGCCACGGTGATGCCCGCAGGCATCTCCTTGACCACCGGATGCGAGAACCCGATCTGCAGGTTGAGCTTGCTGCCCTGGGCCTGGGCGCGATAACCGACGCCCACCAGGTTGAGCTTCTTCTCGAAGCCCTTGCTCACGCCGTTGACCATGTTGTTGAGCAGCGCACGCATGGTGCCGCTCATCGCATTGGCCGCAACGCTGTCGTTCGCAGGCAGCAACGTGATGGTGGCGCCATCCTTCTGCACCGTGACCAGCGCATTGGCTGCGCGGACCAAGGTGCCATTGGCGCCCTTGACGGTGATCTGATCGGCCGAGATCTGCACGTCCACCCCTTGCGGGACGGCGATCGGCATCTTTCCAACGCGGGACATTCTTGTCTCTCCTTCGCCGGTCAGGCCACGTAGCAAAGCACTTCGCCACCGACACCGGTCTGACGAGCTTTGCGGTCGGTCATCACGCCCTTGGGCGTGGTGACGATCGCCACACCCAGGCCGTTCATGACCTGCGGAATGGCATCACGGCCCTTGTACACGCGCAGGCCAGGGCGACTCACGCGCTCGATGCGCTCGATCACCGGCTTGCCTGCGTAGTACTTCAGCGCCACCTCGAGTTCGCTCTTCGCGCCCTCGGACTTGACCTTGAAGCCATCGATGTAACCCTCGTCCTTCAGGACTTGGGCAATGGCCACCTTGACCTTCGACGAAGGCATCGAGACGATCGCCTTCTGAACCAACTGCGCATTGCGAATGCGCGTCAGCATGTCGGCGATGGGATCACTCATGCTCATTGTGAATTCTCCTGCTCGAGCCGCTTACCAGCTGGCCTTGGTCACACCGGGAATGTCGCCCTTGAAGGCGAGTTCACGGATCTTGCTGCGGCCGAGGCCGAAGGTGCGGAAAGTTCCGCGCGGACGACCAGTCAGGCCGCAGCGGTTGCGCAGACGGGTCGGGAAAGCATTGCGCGGCAGCTGCTGCAGTTCGAGGCGAGCTAGGTAACGCTCTTCGTCGGACTTCTTGGCATCGTTGGCGATGCCCTTCAGCTCGGCGTATTTCTTCGCGAACTTGGCGACGAGCTTCTCGCGCTTCTCTTCGCGCTGCATCAGGGATTGTTTGGCCATGATTCGCCTCAGTTCTTGAAGGGGAAGCGGAAGGCCGCAAACAGCGCCTTGGCCTCGTCGTCGTTCTTGGCGGTGGTCGTGAAGCTGATGTTCATGCCCCGGAGCGCGTCGATCTTGTCGTACTCGATTTCCGGGAAGATGATCTGCTCTTTCACGCCAACGTTGTAGTTGCCGCGACCATCGAACGACCGGCCGGAGATGCCGCGGAAGTCGCGCACCCGGGGCAAGGCGATCGTCACGAAGCGATCCAGGAATTCATACATCTGGACGCCACGCAGCGTGACCATGCAGCCGATGGCCAGGTTCTCGCGGATCTTGAAGCCGGCGATCGGCTTGCGCGACTTGGTGACCACCGGCTTCTGGCCGGCGATCTTGGTGAGGTCGCTCACGGCGTGATCCATCACCTTCTTGTCGGCGACCGCCTCGCTCACACCCATGTTGAGCGTGATCTTGGTCAGACGCGGCACTTCCATCACCGACTTGTAGCCGAACTTGGCCACCAGATCGGGGACGACTTTTTCGCGGTAAAACTGTTGCAGACGAGCCATGTGGAACCCCGTTATGCCTTGATCTCTTCGCCGCTCGACTTGAAGACGCGGACCTTCTTGCCATCGGCAAGGATCTTCGCGCCCACCCGGTCGGCTTTGCCGGTCGCGGCATTGAAGATCGCGACATTGGATTGGTGGATCGGCATCGTCTTGTCGACCACGCCGCCCGTCGTGCCCTTCATCGGGTTGGGCTTCACATGCTTTTTCACCATGTTGATGCCCTCGATGACGAGTTTCTCGTCGTCGACGCGCTGCGAAACGGTGCCGCGCTTGCCCTTGTCACGACCCGTCAACACGATGACCTGGTCGCCCTTGCGAAGTTTGTTCATGGCTTAAGTCCTTTGCCTAGTGCGCTGCGCTTACAGCACCTCAGGCGCCAGCGACACGATCTTCATGAAGCGCTCGGTGCGCAGTTCGCGCGTCACCGGCCCGAAGATGCGGGTGCCGATCGGCTCCATCTTGTTGTTCAGCAGCACGGCGGCATTGCCGTCGAACTTCACCAGCGAGCCATCCTGGCGGCGCACGCCCTTGGCGGTACGCACCACCACGGCGCTGTAGACCTCGCCCTTTTTGACGCGTCCACGCGGAGCGGCTTCCTTGATCGACACCTTGATGATGTCGCCAATGCCGGCATAACGACGCTTGGAGCCACCAAGCACCTTGATGCACATGACGGACTTGGCGCCCGTGTTGTCAGCGACATCGAGTCGCGATTGCATTTGGATCATTTGTGTCCCCAACTTGACCGTCATGCCGGGCAGCATGCCCGGCTCGTCAGTCAGTCTTGGGCCCGTCATCACCGACCGCGCCTGCTGGCGCTGAAGATGCTGGTTGGGCGGATCCGGTAAAGCGGCTGTTCTGCGAACGCGAAAGCTGCTTTCCGGCGAAGCTGCGGATTATGCGCGGTAACCCGGGTGCCAGTCAAGCACCCGGGCCGCAAATTCTTTCAGGCCACTCAGGCGAGGATGTCCTTGGCCTGGCGCAGCATCGTGTCGGCGTCGCTGACCTCGAACTTGCCCGGGCCTTCGACGTTGAGAGACTTGACCACGCCATCGACCACCAGCATCGAGTAGCGGTTGCTGCGCAGGCCCATGCCACGGGTGGTCAGGTCCAGCGTCAGGCCGGTGGCCTTGCTGAAGTCGGCGCTGCCGTCGGCCATCATGCGCACCTTGCCGCCGGTGTGCTGATCGCGGCCCCAGGCGCCCATCACGAAGGCGTCGTTGACGCTCACGCACCAGATCTCGTCGATGCCTGCGGCCTTGAGCTCGTCGGCCTTCTGCACATAACCCGGCACATGCTTGGCCGAGCAGGTGGGCGTGTAGGCGCCCGGCAGCGCGAACAGCGCGATCTTCTTGCCGGCGGTCTCCTTGGCCACGTCGAAACTGTTCGGGCCGATCGAGCAGCCGTTGCCCTCGACCTCGATGAATTCGTTGAGCGTGCCCGCGGGCAACTTGTCGCCTACCTTGATCATCTGCATCTCCTCTTGTGGCTGCATGAAAGTGAAACGGCCGGAACGCTCAGAAAGCGCGTCCAGAAAGCGAAAACGGCCGGACGCCAGTATCCCAGCGTTCCGGCCGCGAGCGGGCCTAGCGGGGCGGCAAAGCCCCTGATGGCCTGCGGCTTAGACCAGCCCGGCCTTCTTGATCAGGCGCGTGACCACCCAGGACTTGGTCTTGCTGATCGGCCGGCCTTCGGCGATCTCGACCTGGTCGCCCATGTGGTACTCGCCCTTCTCGTCGTGGGCCTGGTACTTGCGCGAGCGGCCGACGATCTTGCCGTACAGCTCGTGCGTGACGCGGCGCTCGACAAGCACGGTGACGGTCTTGTTGCGCTTGTCGCTGACCACGCGTCCCACCAGGGTGCGCGTGTTCTTGACGGCGGCGGCCGGCGTGGCGGCTGTTGCGGCCGTTGCGGTTTGGGCTTCGCTCACTTGGCGGCTCCCTTCTTCTTCTCGGCCAGGATGGTCTTGGCGCGCGCGATGTCGCGGCGCGTCTGGCCCAGCGTTTGGTGGTTGGCCAGCTGTTGCGTGGCCTTCTGCATGCGCAGGCCGAAGTGGGCCTTGAGGAGGTCGGTGACTTCCTTCTCGAGGCCGGCGACGTCCTTGGCGCGGAGTTCAGATGCTTTGGTCATGAGGTGCTCCGTGTTCAGGTGCCGACCTGGCGCACGACGAACGTGCAGCGCAGCGGCAGCTTGGCGGCGGCCAGCGTGAACGCTTCGCGCGCCAGCGTCTCCGGCACACCGTTCAGCTCGTAGAGCACCTTGCCGGGCACGATCTCGGCGACGTAGTACTCCGGGTTGCCCTTGCCGTTGCCCATCCGCACTTCGGCAGGCTTCTGCGAGATCGGCTTGTCCGGGAAGATGCGGATGAAGATGCGGCCACCGCGCTTGATGTGACGCGAGATCGCCCGACGAGCGGCTTCGATCTGGCGTGCGGTGATGCGGCCGCGCTCGGTGGCCTTGAGGCCGAATTCACCGAAGGACACATTGGCGCCGCGAGTGGCGACACCCGTGTTTCGGCCCTTCTGTTCCTTGCGGTACTTGCGACGTGCTGGTTGCAGCATGTTGTTCTACTCCTTAGGCGGCGCCGGTGCCGGGCGCGGCCACCTTGCGCACGCGCTTGGCAGCCGGCTTGCCGTCCGGACCCAGTTCGGTCGGACGGGCTTCGGCCGGGGCGGCATCGCTGCGCGGGCCACGGTCGGCACCCGGACCAGGGCGGGGACCACGACGATCGGGGCCAGGACCACCGGGGCCGCCGGGACGCGGACCGCGGCGCGGGCGGCGATCATCGTCCTGGGTCTCGGTCTTGGCAGCACCGGGCGCGTCACCGCGGCCCAGGTTGTCACCCCGATACACCCAGACCTTGACGCCGATGACGCCGTAGGTGGTCTTGGCTTCCGAGAAACCGTAGTCGATGTCGGCACGCAGGGTGTGAAGCGGCACGCGACCTTCGCGGTACCACTCGCAACGCGCGATCTCGATGCCGTTGAGCCGGCCCGACGACATGATCTTGATGCCCAGGGCGCCCAGGCGCATCGCGTTCTGCATCGCGCGCTTCATGGCGCGGCGGAACATGATGCGCTTCTCGAGCTGCTGGGTGATCGAGTCGGCGATCAGCTGCGCATCGATTTCGGGCTTGCGCACCTCTTCGATGTTCACCGCCACCGGCACGCCCAGACGCTTGGTCAGTTCGGCCTTGAGGTTCTCGATGTCCTCGCCCTTCTTGCCGATCACCACACCCGGACGCGCCGAGTAGATGGTGATGCGGGCGTTCTTGGCAGGGCGCTCGATCAGGATGCGCGAGACGGCGGCGTTCTTCAGCTTCTTCTTGAGGTACTCGCGCACGTCAAGGTCTTCGGCCAGCATGCCCGCGAAGTTGCGGCTCGATGCGTACCAGCGTGAAGCCCAGGCACGGGTGACCGAAAGGCGAAAGCCGATCGGATGGATCTTTTGTCCCATAGTCTTCCCTCAGCCTTTCAGTTGCCCACCGTCACATAAATGTGACAGGTAGGCTTGCTGATGCGGTTGCCCCGGCCTTTGGCGCGGGCCGAGAAGCGCTTCAGCGTGGCGCCCTGCTCGATGTAGATCGACGTGATCTTCAGCTCGTCGATATCGGCGCCGTCGTTGTGCTCGGCGTTCGCGATTGCGGACTCCAGCGCCTTCTTGACGATGCCGGCGGCCTTCTTCTGCGTGAAGGCGAGGATGTTCAGTGCCTGGTCGACGCGCTTGCCACGGACCAGGTCCGCCACCAGGCGGCCCTTGTCGGCAGAAAGTCGGACGCCGCGGACGATTGCTTTGGTTTCCATCGTCGGCCCCTTACTTCTTCGCCTTCTTGTCCGCGGGGTGGCCCTTGAAATTCCGGGTCATCGCGAACTCGCCGAGCTTGTGGCCAACCATCTGGTCAGTCACGTACACGGGGATGTGCTGCTTGCCGTTGTGAACGGCGATCGTGAGGCCGATGAAGTCAGGCAGGATCGTCGAACGACGGGACCAGGTCTTGATCGGCTTCTTGTCCTTGCCAGCCACGGCCTTGTCGGCCTTGGCTTGCAGGTGGTGGTCCACGAAGGGACCTTTTTTGAGTGAGCGTGCCATGGTGGACCCTTACTTCTTGCGGCGCGACACGATCATGCCTTGCGTGCGCTTGTTGCTGCGAGTGCGGTAGCCCTTGGTGAGCGTGTTCCACGGCGAGACCTGGGCCTGACCTTCGCCCGTGCGGCCTTCGCCGCCACCGTGCGGGTGGTCGACCGGGTTCATCGCCACACCGCGCACGGTCGGGCGGATGCCCTTCCAGCGGATGGCGCCGGCCTTGCCGTACTGGCGCAGGTTGTGCTCTTCGTTCGACACTTCGCCGATGGTGGCGCGGCAGTCGATGTGGATCTTGCGAACCTCACCCGAGCGCAGGCGGACCTGGGCGTAGGTGCCTTCGCGAGCCATCAACGTGACCGAGGTGCCGGCCGACCGCGAGATCTGCGCGCCCTTGCCGGGCGCCATCTCCACGCAGTGGATGGTGGAGCCCACCGGGATGTTGCGGATCGGCAGCGTGTTGCCGGCCTTGATCGGCGCCTCGGCGCCGCTCAGCAGCTTGGCACCAACTTCAAGACCGCGCGGGGCGATGATGTAGCGGCGCTCGCCATCGGCGTAGCAGACCAGCGCGATGTGCGCGGTGCGGTTCGGGTCGTATTCGATGCGCTCGACGGTGGCGGGAATGCCATCCTTGTTGCGCACGAAATCGACCACGCGGTAGTGGTGCTTGTGACCACCGCCCTTGTGGCGAACCGTGATGTGACCGTTGTTGTTACGGCCAGCGTTCTGCTTCTGCGGCTCGAGCAGCGAAGCCTCGGGTGCGCCCTTGTGCAGGTGCTTGTGCACCACCTTGACCACGGCACGGCGGCCGGGTGAGGTGGGTTTGACTTTGACGACGGCCATGATTTACGCGGCCTCCCCGGAGAAGTTGAGCTCCTGGCCCGGCTTCAGCGACACATACGCCTTGCGGGCGTGGTCACGACGGCCGATGCGACCACCGAAGCGCTTGGTCTTGCCCTTCTGGTTGACGACGTTGACGTCCATCACCTCGACCTTGAACAGCAGCTCGACGGCGGCCTTGATCTCGGGCTTGGTGGCGTCACGCAGCACCTTGAAGAGCACCTGGTTGTGCTTTTCGGCGACGCTCGTGGCCTTTTCGGACACGATCGGCGCGACCAGCACCTGGGCCAGGCGGGCTTCGGTGAACTTCAGATTCATTGCACCGTGGCTCATGCGAACATCTCCTTGAGCTGCTCGATCGCGGCCTTGGTCACCAGCACCTTCTTGTAGAAGACGAGGGACAGCGGATCGGCGTAACGCGGCTCGATCACCAGCACGTTGGCCAGGTTGCGCGAAGCCAGCGCCAGGTTCTCGTCGACGTTGTCGGCGATCACCAGCACCGACTCCAGGCCCATGGCCTTGAACTTGGCGGCCAGCAGCTTGGTCTTGGGCGACTCGACCGAGATCGAATCGACCACCGACAGGCGGCCGTCGCGGGCCAGCTGCGACAGGATCGCAGCCATGCCGGCGCGGTACATCTTCTTGTTGACCTTGTGCGAGAAGTTCTCGTCGGCCATGTTCGGGAAGGTGCGACCGCCCCCACGCCAGATCGGCGACGAGGTGGAACCAGCGCGCGCGCGGCCGGTGCCCTTTTGGCGCCACGGCTTCTTGGTGCTGTGCTTGACCGCTTCGCGGTTTTTCTGGGCGCGGGTGCCTTGGCGGGCGTTGGCCTGGTAGGCCACGACCACCTGGTGCACCAGGGCTTCGTTGTAGTCACGCGCGAACACGGTGTCCGGCGCGTCGAATTTGGCAGTCGCCTGGCCTTGCTCGTTCAGAAGCTCGAGTTGCATCACTGGGCTCCCTTCTTGGCCTTGACCTTGATGGCGGGGCGCACGGTCACGAAACCGCTCTTGGCACCCGGCACCGCGCCACGCACCAGCAGCAGTTGGCGGGCC
>JAURXG010000199.1 GCA_030654555.1 Aquabacterium sp. | reverse complement strand
CCTGGGACGCGATCTGCGGCCAGCTTTCGGGCGGTGAAAAGCGCCGCGTCGCGCTGTGCCGCCTGCTGCTGAGCAAGCCCGACATGCTGCTGCTGTACGAGCCCACCAACCACTTGGACGCCGAATCGGTCGACTGGCTCGAACAGTTCCTGAAACGTTTTTCGGGCACCGTGGTCGCCATCACCCACGATCGCTACTTCCTCGACAACGCTGCCGAGTGGATTCTTGAACTCGACCGCGGCCAGGGCATCCCCTGGAAGGGCAACTACTCCGACTGGCTGGAGCAGAAGGAAAAGCGGCTGGAAGGCGAGCAGAAGACCGAAGACGCCCGCATGAAGGCGATGAAGGAAGAGCTGAAGTGGGTGCGCAGCAATGCCAAGGGCCGCCAGGCCAAGAGCAAGGCGCGCCTGGCCCGGTTTGAAGAACTGAGTGACGTCGACTACCAGAAGCGCAACGAGACCAACGAGATCTTCATCCCGGTGGCCGAGCGCCTGGGCAACGAGGTGATCGAGTTCAAGAACGTCAGCAAGAGCTTTGCCGACCGGCTGCTGATCGACAACTTGAGCTTCAAGGTGCCGCCGGGCGCCATCGTCGGCATCATCGGGCCCAACGGCGCGGGCAAGTCCACGCTGTTCCGCATGCTGCAGGGCATAGAGAAGCCCGATTCGGGCGAGGTGGCGATCGGCAAGACCGCGCACATGGCCTTCGTCGACCAGAGCCGGCAGATGCTGGCCGACGACAAGACGGTGTGGCAGGACGTCTCGGGCGGGCTGGACAACATCGTGGTCGGCAAGTTCGTGATGCCCAGCCGGGCGTATCTGGGCCGCTTCAACTTCAAGGGCAACGACCAGCAGAAGATGGTGGGCAGCCTGTCGGGCGGTGAACGCGGCCGCCTGCACCTGGCCAAGACCCTGGCCCAGGGCGGCAACGTGCTGATGCTCGACGAGCCGTCGAACGACCTCGACGTCGAGACCCTGCGCGCGCTGGAAGAAGCCTTGCTCGAGTTTGCCGGCTCGGCCATGGTGATCAGCCACGACCGCTGGTTCCTCGACCGCATCTGCACCCACATCCTGGCCGCCGAGGGCAACAGCCAGTGGTTCTTCTACGACGGCAACTACCAGGAGTACGAGGTCGACAAGAAGAAGCGCCTGGGTGAAGAAGGCGCCAAGCCGCACCGCCTGCGCTTCAAAGCGTTGAAATGACTCCCCCGAAGCGCCTGCGGCGCTCCCCCCCAGGGGGCAACGCCAGCGGACCGGCGGAGCCGGTTCCGCGGCGTTTGCTGGCTTCTGCCTGGTGTATGCGGCGTGGGTGGTGTCGGGCAACATGGATCACTGAGGTGATCGATGTCCCGGGCCTGAGCAAACGCTGAGGAACCTGCGCGGGCCACCCTCGTCTGATCGAGTCCCTTGCCTGAATCGAGCACCCGAACGATGACTGCCCTGCCCCTCTCCTGCGTCCTCGGCGCCAACCGCGTGGTACCCGCCTCGCGCGCCACGGCCATCGCGGCGCTGCTGGTGCTGACCGGCTGTGCCGGTCTGCCTGGCGCGGCGCCGGGCACGGTGTCGGCCAGCGCGGCCACCAAGCCGGCGGCCGGACCGGTCAACGTGCCGCCGGCGGCGGCGCCGGCCGCCATGCCGGCCTCGGGCTCGGCCGCA
>JAURXG010000198.1 GCA_030654555.1 Aquabacterium sp. | reverse complement strand
CCGAGGCCACGCTCGAGCTGCAGCAACTGCTGGCCGACCATGGCTACCCCGAGGCCATCGTCTACGGCCATGCGCTCGAAGGCAACCTGCACTTCGTCTTCACCCAGGATTTCGGCAAGGCCACCGAGGTGCAGCGTTATGCCCGCTTCATGGACGCCGTGTGCGACATGGTGGTGCACAAGTACGACGGCTCGCTGAAGGCCGAACACGGCACCGGCCGCAACATGGCGCCCTTCGTCGCGATGGAATGGGGCGCGCCGGCGTTTGCGCTGATGCAGCGCATCAAGGCCCTGCTCGACCCGCAGGGGCTGCTGAACCCGGGCGTGATCCTCAATGCCGACCCGCAGTCGCACCTGAAGCACCTCAAGCCGCTGCCCGCCGCCGATGTGCTGGTCGACAAGTGCATCGAATGCGGCTTCTGCGAGCCCAAGTGCCCGTCGCGCGGGCTCACCCTCTCGCCACGCCAGCGCATCGTCGGCTGGCGCGAGATCGCCCGCCTCGATGCCGCCGGCACCGAGCCACAGCGCGCGGTCGCGCTCAAGCAGCTCTACGACTACCAGGGCATCGAGACCTGCGCGGCCTGCGGCCTGTGCGCCACCGCCTGCCCGGTGGGCATCGAGACGGGGCTGCTGATCAAGGCCCTGCGCGGGCGCCGGGCCAGCCCGCTGGCGCACCGCGCCGCCGACTTCGCCGCGCGCCACTACGGCCCGCTGACCACCGGCGTGCGCCTGGGCCTGGGCGTTGCCGACCGGCTGCACGGCGTGGTCGGCACCAAGCTGATGCAGGGCGCGCTCGACGGCCTGCGCCACACCAGCGGCGGGCGGCTGCCCAAGTGGTCGCCGGCCTTGCCGAAGCCGGTGCACTTCGTACCGCGGCCGCAAGCGCCGCGGCGCACCGAGCGGCTGGTGTACTTCCCCAGTTGTGCCGCGCGCAACATGGGCCCGCAACGTGGCCACGACTGCGTGGAGGCGCTGCCCATCGTGGCCGAGCGGCTGTTCCAGCGCGCCGGCTTCGACGTGGTCTACCCTCAGGGCCTGGACAGCCTGTGCTGCGGCCAGCCGTTCGAGAGCAAAGGCCTGACGGCCGCCGCCGACCACAAGTCGGCCGAGCTCGAAGCCGCGCTGGCCGACGCCAGCGAGGCGGGCCGCTGGCCCATCGTCTTCGACACCAGCCCCTGCGCCTATCGGATGAAGAAGTTCCTGGCGGGCCGGCTGCCGCTGCACGACAGCGTCACCTTCGCCCATGACACGCTGCTGCCGCGCTTGCGCATCGATCCACAACAGGAGTCGGTGGCGGTGCATCCGGTGTGCAGCGTGCGCAAGATGGGCAGCACCGATCAGCTGCTGGCGCTGGCCCGCCGCTGCAGCGCCGAGGTGGTGTCGGTGGACGCCGTGCAGTGTTGCGGCTTCGCCGGCGAGCGTGGCTTCATGCGGCCCGAACTCAACGAACATGCGCTGCGCCACCTGAAGGCCGCGCTGCCGGCCGGCTGCAGCCAGGGATACTCCAGCAGCCGCACCTGCGAGATCGGCCTGTCGGAGATGGCCGACATGCCCTACCAATCGATCCTGTACCTGGTGGAGCGGTGCGCCAAGGAGAAGTTCGAATGACGCTGTTCACGCTGCCCCTGTCCCCGCGCGCGGCCACCATCGCCCTGTCCACGGCGCTGCTGGCCGCCGGCGCCGCACCCGCGGCTGCCCAAGGCCGCGGTGAACTGCTCTACACCACGCACTGCATCGCCTGCCACGACACCCAGGTGCATTGGCGCTCGAAGAAGCAGGTGGTCGACTGGCCCAGCCTGCGCGCCCAGGTGCGAGCCTGGCAGGCCACGGGCCAGCTGGGCTGGACCGACGAAGACATCCTGCAGGTGGCCGCGTACCTCAACGAGGCCTTCTACCACCTGCCGCCGCCCGCGCCGATGCGCAGCGGCACCAAGGCCGCAACGGGCTTGGCGCTGGCCGCCGTTGCGCCGGCATCGGTGCGCTGAGGCACCGAGCCCCCCTTCAGCGCGTGGCGTCCGGGTTGGACGAGCGCGAGGCCGGCAACGCGAACCTGCCGCGCTGCTCGGCGCGCTGCACCGCCGCGGCCAGCTGCACATGGCGCGGGCTGCCCGCCGGCAGTTGCTGCAGCAGGCGCTGCCAGTGCCGGGCGGCCAGCGTGAAGTCGCCAGCCTCCCAGGCCGCGCTGCCGGCCAGGTCGAGCGCCTGCGGGTGATCGGGATTCAGCGACAAGGCCTTGTCCACCAGCTGCCTCGGCAAACCGGCCAGCCGGCCCGATTGCTGCAACCCCACCGCTTCGGCGTACTCGACCCACACGCCGGGGTCGCCGGCGGCCTTGGACGGCCCCTTCAGCGCGCGCGCGAAGCCGGCCACCGCCTCCGGGTAGCGCTGCGCCTGCAGATCCAGGCGTGCCTGCAGCACCAGCGCGCGGGCGTCGTCGGGTTGGCGCAGCAGGTGCCGGGCCAGTTCGGCCTGCAACTGGTCGGCCACCGATCCGGCCAGCGGCGCCTCGGCCCGGCGCAGTTGCGCCGACAGGTCGCCGCGCTGCGGATCGAGCGCGCCAGGATCACCCAGCCACAGGTACAGCGCAACCGCGGCCGCCGGCAGGCCCAGCCATGCCAGGCCGGCTGCGCCAGCGCTGCCCGCCACCGCCGAGCGGCGCCACGGGCGCGGCGCCACGAACAACACCGCCGCAGCGCACAAGCCCAGGGCGATGGCCCCGAACCACCAGCG
The DNA here is from genome assembly GCA_030654555.1 of Aquabacterium sp. GTDB lineage: Bacteria > Pseudomonadota > Gammaproteobacteria > Burkholderiales > Burkholderiaceae_C > Pseudaquabacterium. The sequence continues at coordinate 2,352 of JAURXG010000198.1, read as the reverse complement.
CGGGTCCAGCCCGGTCATCGTGCGGCCACGCGCTGCGGCAGGCTGCCGCCTACTTCGCCAGCTGAGCGACCGGCGTGCCGCGCACCGCGGGCGCTGCACCGGTGGCCGCGCTGGCGGCGGCCGCCGGCGCAGCGGCGCGCCGCTTGGCCATGGCATCGTCCAGCAGCTTGACGCCGGCCTGCGAGATGCCCATGCCCTTGTTGATCGAGGCCTCGAACTGCTGCGGGTTGTGGAAGTGCGCGCCGTTGGTCGCCGACCACCATTCCCAGTGCACATGCGCCTCCGAGTGCTTGGTGCGGGCCTCGGCCAGCACCGCGGCGCCCACGCCCATGTTCTGCGCGGCCTCGTACTTGTCGATCAGCCGGGTCAGCCAGAACTCGGCCTTGCGCATCTTGCCCACCCACTTGTTCTTCAGCGAGTCGATGGTGTAGACGGCCTGCTGCTCGGTCCAGGTCTTGTGGCAGGTGAGGCAGGTTTCCTTGATGTAGTGGCGCGGCGAGGTCTGCCAGTGCGAGGTGTAGGTCTTGCCCGTCTTCGGGTCCTTCATCTTGGGCATGTGGCAGCCGCTGCACTCCACGCCTTCCTTCTGGTGGGTGCTGCCGTAGTAGGTCTCGGTGTCGGCGTGCTGGCCCTTCCACAGCGTCGCGCCGGTGACCGCATGCTTGAAGTCGCCGAACTTCAGGTCCTTGTAGTGCTGGCCGATGTCGTCCACCGCCTTCAGCGGGAAGTGGTTGGTGCGCTGGTCGGCCATGGTGATGGCCGCGCCGGTGGTCGGGTCGGTGCCGGGGTTGCAGTTGTATTCGACGTGGCACTGCGCGCATTGCAGCTTCACGTCGTAGCGGCTGAGCAGCGCGATCTTGCGGGTGAAGCCGCGTTCGCCCAGGTCCTTGACCTCGATCTTGGCGCCCTTGGGGTCCTTGTGCCAGAGCGTGTCCTTCTCGGGCCGGGTCAGCGCCTGGATCAGGCCGTCGCGGATCACGCGCGGCTTGGTGGCATGAGGGTCGTGGCAGAAGATGCAGTTCAGCGAATGGTTGGTGTCCTTGACGAACTCGTTCACCTTGGACAGCCGGCTCCACTTGGCGCTGGGCGCCGGGTCGCCCATGTAGGCCCAGTCGAGGATGTGGTCGGCCGACTTGCACGACATGCACACCGGGTTGGCCGCCGCCGCAGTGCCGGGCTTGAAGGCCTTGTGCGGCTCGCCGGGAAACTCGTCGACCAGCACGTCCCAGATCTTGAAGTTGCCGCCCATGCGGGTGAGGCCCGACTTGCCGTCCTTGTTCTGGAAGCGCCCACCGAAGGCGCGGTCGACCACCACCTGGTCGTACAGCGCAAAGGCATGCGAGCGCGGCTCGTTGTGCTCGCGCGTGAAGCCGTGCGGCATCAGCAGCTTGTCGAACGCGCCGAAGGTGGCCACCGCCTTCTCCTTGTGGGCGGTCTTGTCCATGTTCATGTTGTAGAGGGTGCGGTACTGGTTCTGGTGGCACTCGCCGCAGGTGGCCGGGTCGGTCGAGGTGCTGGGCCGGCCCTTGCCCTTGGGCTTGTGCGTGTCCAGGCCGCCGTGGCACGAGTCGCAGCCCACGGTCTTGTGGTCGCCGCCGACGTGGAAAGCCTTGACGTCCTCGTGGCACTCGTAGCAGGCCGCCGCGTCGTAGGGCGCCTTGGCCATGGCCTTCACCTTGGCGGGCGCCTTGGTCTGTGCCTGGGCGCCGCTGCCACCCAGCATCAGGGCCAGCGTGGCGAAGATCATGGCCAGGCATCGCGCCCAGCCGAAGTGACTTGATGATGCCTTGTGTGCACGCATGCCGGCTCCCCCCCGCGGTGTCCATGGACCGACCACCCCCCACCGACTGGTCGCCCCATCATGGTGCGATCAATGACCCCCAGAAAACTTGATGCACCTCAACCTTGTTGCCCAGGGTGCGGGAACTCGCCACCGCGCCAACGCCGATCGGCAGCGGCCAGCAGGCCCCCCAATGCCATGAATGCGCAGCCGCCCCAGATCCAGGTGACGTAGGGCTTGTGGTGGATGCGCAGCGTCCAGGCCCCGGGCCCGGCTTCGTCGCCCAACGCCACGTACAGGTCGCCGCGCCAACTGCTGCTGATGGCGGCTTCGGTCATCGGCATGGCCGGCGAGGCGCTGTAGCGGCGCTTCTCCGGGTGCAGGCGCAGCCCCGGGCTGCCCTCACGCGCCACCGTGATGCTGCCCCGCTGGGCCTGGTAGTTGGGGCCGGGCTCGGCGGTCACGCCCTCGAAGGTGAGCACCTGGCCGGCCACGGTGACGCGCTCGCCCGGCGCCATGCGCAGGTCGATCTCGGTCTGCCCGCTGCGCACCAGCGTGACGCCGGCGACGAA
>JAURXG010000180.1 GCA_030654555.1 Aquabacterium sp. | reverse complement strand
CCCTGCGGCCTGTCGCACGCCTGGCGAACGACCGCTCGCCTGCAGGCGAGCGGGCTGGGGGACTTGAATTCAAAGGCCGGCGCAAGCCGGCCTTTTTCGTGGCTGCGACGGCGTCAAAACGCCGTGTAGCGCCCAGGCTTGTGGTTGATCGCCAGCGCGAAGTTCATCGCCACCGCGGCCAGCACCGACAGCGCACCCTGCTGCAGCGTCAACCAGGGCAGGGCGCACAGCAGGATGCTGCAGTCGATGCCCATCTGCACCCAGCCGGCGCGCCAGCCGAAGCGCTGCTGCAGCCACAACACCAGCACGTTCAGCCCACCCAGGCTGGCCTGGTGGCGGAACAGGATGATGAAGCCCGCGCCGATCAGCAACCCGCCACCCAGCGCGGCAAACAGCGGCGCCACCGCGCCCAGCTGCAGCCACTGCGGCAGCGCTTCGGACAGCGCCGCCAGCAGCGCCACCGCGGCGAAGGTCTTGAGCGTGAAGCGCGGCCCCAGGCGGCGCCAGGCCAGCCAGTAGAACGGCAGGTTCAGCGCGAAGAACAGCACGCCGAAGCGCCAGCCCGTGGCGTAGTGCAGCACCAGCGCGATGCCGACGGTGCCGCCGGTCAGCAGCCCGGCCTGGCGCAGCAGCACCAGGCCCAGCGCGACGAACAGGGTGCCCGTGGCCAGGCCCTGCACATCCTCGAACAGGCTGTGGCGATGCCCACGCAGGTCGGCGGCCGCGACCGCGGCGATCACTCAACCACCCCGGCCAGGAAGTACTTGATCACCCCCTTGGCGGCAAAGCCCAGCAGGCCGAAGCCCAGCGCGAGGAACAACACGAAGGTGCCCAGCCGGCCGGCCTTGGACTCGCGTGCCAGCTGGAAAATGATGAACACCATGTAGACCATGAAGGCGCTCACCCCGAAGGTGAGGCCGAACCAGGCAATCTGCTCTTCGCTGTAGCCGAACATCGTGACTGCCGTCGTCGCTCAGGGCAACTCGGCCAGGCCGGCCGTGCTGACCAGGTCCCGGTAGGCATGCCAGCTGGCATGCGCCAGCCACGGCGCGATGACCACCAGGCCGATCAGCGCGGTGGCCATGCCCAGCACGGTCAGGCCCATCAGCAGCGCGGCCCACAGCGCCATCGGCAGCGGGTGCGCCTGCACCACGCGCCAGCTGGTGAGCACGGCGGCCAGCACGCTGACCTGGCGGTCCAGCAGCAGCGGGATCGCGACCACGCTGCTGGCGAACACCGGCGCGGCCAGGAAGGCGCCCATCGCCAGCCAGATCTCGAACAGCGGCGACTGCTCGTTGAGCACCACCACGCGCAGGAAGTCGATCGGCGTGGGCACCGGCGCGGGCGCGAAGCCGGTGATCAGCGAGGCCGAGGTCAGCACCCAGCCGGTGCCGGCCAGCGCCAGCAGCAGGCCGAAGGCGACCAGCCGGCGCTCGGGCTTCCAGGCGGCCACGGCCACGGCCAGGTCGGCACGCTGGCCTTTTTCGAGTGCGCGGCTGACGGCGTACAAACCGGTGGCCGCCACCGGTGCCACCAGCAGGAAGCCGGTGAAGGCGCCCGACAACAACCAGAACTGCCGGTGCGCCAACACGATCAGCGCGCCACCGAAGGCCGACAGCAGCAGCCCGTGCAGCAGGCCCGGCAGCGGGCAGCGCATCAGGTCGCGCCAGCCGCGCGCCAGCCAGCCCAGCGGCCGCAGCAGCGGGATGTTGCGCACGCCGAAGGCACGCGATTCGATGAGGGCGGGGCTTTCGCGCATGGGTTCAGGCCAGGGTCGGATGATGGGGGTGGCGCAGGGCGCCGGGCTTGATCGAGGGCAAGGCGAGCCGTGGCGTGGGCGTGCAGACGGCGGCGCTCAGGCCAGCAGTGCCCGCGCCGCCTGCCGCAGGGCGTCGGGGCCGCCGTCGGCCAGGCGCACAGGGTCGGCATCGGCCAGGCCGCTGTAATGCCGGTCCATCGAGCGCAGGTACAGCGGGTCGTAGTGCTCGCGCATCAGCTGGGCGAAGACCTCGGCCCACTCGCCGGCGCGCGCCAGCGCCTGCCAGCGGCCCACCGTCTCGCGCCCGCGCAGCGTGACCAGGCCGTCGAGCAATCGGCAGAAGGCCTCGGCGTCGTCGGCGAAGAAGCCGTAGTCCTCCAGCAGCAGCTGCACCCGCGCGGCGTCGGGCATCTCGACGCGCATCACCCGGCCATGCGCATGCATGTGGGCGATCAGCGCGTCGGGCAGCTGCAGGCGGCCGATCTTCTTGCTCTCGCTCTCGACGAACACCGGGCGGGTGGCGTCGAGCTGGCGCAGCGCCTGCCACAGCCGGTTGTCGAACTGCTTCTGGCTGGGCTGGGGCTGGCCGGGCAGGTTGCCCAGGATGGAGCCGCGGTGGCAGGCCAGGCCTTCGAGGTCGAGCACCTGCGCACCCTCGGCGGCCAGCGCCTGCAGCAGCCGCGTCTTGCCGCTGCCGGTGCGCCCGGCCAGCACGCGGAAGTCGAAGCGCGCCGGCCAGGCCGCCAGGTCTTGCAGCACCACCGCGCGAAAGCCCTTGTAGCCACCGGCGAGCTTGGCGGTGCGAAAGCCGATCTGGTCGAGGAACCAGGCCAGCGAGCCCGAGCGCTGCCCGCCGCGCCAGCAATAGACCAGCGGCTGCCAGTCGCGCGGCTTGTCGGCGATCCAGCGATCGAGGTGATCCGCCACGTTGCGCGCCACCATCGCCGCGCCCAGCTTGCGCGCCTCGAGTGCCGAGGTCTGCACGTAGAGCGTGCCGACGATGCGCCGCTGCTCGTCGTCGAGCACCGGCCAGTTGATCGCACCGGGCAGGTGGTCAAGCGCGAACTCGGCCGGCGAGCGCGCGTCGATGATGGCGTCGAAGCCGGCCAGGTCGGCGGCGGCCTCGGAGGCGGTGATGCTGCGAAGGGGCATGGCTTCAGTGGCAGGGGATCAGCGAACCGGGGCGACCGCGTCGAGCAGTTCGCTCTCGATCTGCAGCTGCGCGCGGGTCTGCTGCAGCTCGGGGCCGTCGACCAGGAAGGTGTCCTCCACCCGCTCGCCCAGCGTGCTGATCTTGGCCAGCTGCAGGTTGATGCCGTGCTGCGCCAGCACCCGGGCGATGCCGTAGAGCAGGCCCGAACGGTCGCTGGTGCTGACCGACAGCAGCCAGCGCTGGGCGCGCTCGTCGGGGCGCAGCGACACACGCGGCGTGATCGGGAAAGACTTGACGCGCCGCGACACCCTGCCGCGGCTGGGCACGGGCAGCGGATCGGTGCTGGCCAGCGCCAGCGCGAGCTGGTTCTCCACCAGCGAGATCAGGTCGCGGTAGCCGCTGGTGTCACCCGCCTCGACCTGCGGGTGCACGACCTGGAAGGTGTCGAGCGCAAAGCCGGTGCGGCTGGTGTGCACCTTGGCGTCCTGGATCGAGAAGCCGGCGCCGTCGAAGTAGCCGCAGATGCGCACGAACAGGTCGGCCTGGTCGGGGGCGTAGACCAGCACCTGCAGGCCGTCGCCGATGGGCGAGGGGCGCGCGCGCACCACCGGCGCGTGCGTGGCGATGTGGCGCCACAGCGAGCGGGCATGCCAGGCGATCTCGCTGGCATCGTGGCGGGCAAAGTAGCTCAGCTCCAGCGTCTGCCACAGCGGGCCTTCGGTGCCGGGCAGCGCACTGTGCAGCGCCAGCAGCTGCCGCGCCTCCTGCTTGCGCGCCTCGAGGTCGGCGGCCAGGTTGGGCTGGGCGCCGCCCAGCGCACGCAGCGTGTAGCGGTACAGGTCTTCCAGCAGCTTGCCCTTCCAGGCATTCCACACCTTGGGGCTGGTGCCGCGGATGTCGGCCACCGTCAGCAGGTACAGCGCGGTCAGGCGCCGCACGCTGCCCACCTTGTCGGCAAAGGCGCGGATCACGTCCGGGTCGGACAGGTCTTCCTTCTGCGCCACCGTGCTCATCGTCAGGTG
>JAURXG010000177.1 GCA_030654555.1 Aquabacterium sp. | reverse complement strand
GCGTCATCCAGGCCGGCGGCTGCGCCGTCCAAGCCGGTCGTGCCCAAGGCCGACGACGGCGCGCGCGCACGCGCGCTGCTCGACGGCCAGGCTGCGGCCCAGGCCGCCAGCGCTGCGGGTGCGCGGATGGTGGTGCAGGTGGGCGCCTACACCGAGACCGCCAAGCTGCAGGAGGCGCGGCGCAAGCTCGAGGCCATGGGCTTCAAGACCTACACGCAGGTGATCGAGGTCGACGGCGCCAAACGCACCCGCGTGCGCGTGGGCCCGTTCGCCAACCGCAGCGAGGCCGACAAGGCGGCTGCCCGCATCAAGGCCGGCGGGCTGCCGGCGGCCATCCTCACGCTGTGAACACGCTGCCCGCCATGCCCGCGCTGGGCTGGGTCGACTGGACGCTGCTGGCGGTGCTGGCGCTGTCGGTGGTGGTGGGGCTGTGGCGCGGGCTGGTGTTCGAGCTGATGTCGCTGGTCGGCTGGGTGGTGGCCTATGTGGCCGCCCAGCTCTACTCGCCCATCGTCGCCAGCGGGCTGCCGCTTGGCGCGCCGGGCTCGGCGCTCAACCAGGGCGCCGGTTTCGTGCTCACGTTTCTCGGTGTGCTGATCGTCTGGACGCTGGCCGCGCGCCTGCTGCGCCTGGTGATCCACGCCACGCCGCTGACGCTGATCGACCGCGGCCTGGGTGCCGCCTTCGGCCTGCTGCGCGGCGCGGTGCTGCTGCTGGCGCTGGCCACGGTGGTGGCCTTCACGCCGGCGGCGCGCGCCCAGGCCTGGCAGGATTCACAGGGCGCCGCCTGGTTGCGCCTGGCACTGCAGGGCCTCAAGCCCGTGTTGCCGGCCGAAGTGGCACGGTACCTATGACCCACCCCCTATGCGCTGCGCGCGCCCCTTCCTGGGGTCGACGCCCGCGGCCCGGCCAGGCCGGTTGCGTGGCGTTTGCCAGACTCACTTCCCTCAGCTTCTAGGACCTTCCATCATGTGCGGCATCGTTGGCGTGATCTCCAAAGCGCCGGTCAACCAGCTCATCTACGACGCGCTGCTGCTGCTGCAGCACCGCGGCCAGGACGCTGCCGGCATCGTCACCATGCAGGGCACGCAGTGCTTCATGCACAAGGCCCGCGGCATGGTGAAGGACGTGTTCCGCACCCGCAACATGCGCGCGCTGCCCGGCGCGGTGGGCCTGGGCCAGGTGCGCTATCCCACGGCCGGCAACGCCTTCAACGAGGAAGAGGCCCAGCCCTTCTACGTCAACGCGCCCTACGGCATCGTGCTGGTGCACAACGGCAACCTGACCAACGCCCATGCGCTGAAGACCGAGCTGTTCGACGTCGACCGCCGCCACATCAACACCGGCAGCGACACCGAGGTGCTGATCAACGTGCTGGCGCACGAGATGGAGCTGGCTGGCCGCGACGTGCCGCTGACGCCCGAGCTGGTGTTCCGCGCGGTGCGCGCGGTGCACAAGCGCATCCGCGGCTCGTACGCGGTGATCGCGCTGATCGCGGGTTATGGGCTGCTGGCCTTCCGCGATCCGTACGGCATCCGCCCGCTGGTCTACGGCGTGTCCGACCTGCCGGCTTCGGAGGGGGGTGGCCAGGAGGTGATGCTGGCCAGCGAGACCGTGGCGCTGGAGGGCACCGGCCACACCACCGTGCGCGACGTGGCGCCGGGCGAGGCGCTGTTCATCGACCTGGCCGGCCAGGTGCACAGCCAGCAGTGCGCCGACAACCCCACGCTGCACCCCTGCATGTTCGAGTACGTGTACCTGGCGCGGCCCGATTCGGTGATCGACGGCATCTCGGTCTACCAGGCCCGGCTGAACCTGGGCGAGACGCTGGCCCAGCGGGTGATCAACACCATGCCACCCAGTGACATCGACGTGGTGATCCCGATCCCCGAGTCGAGCCGGCCCAGCGCCATGCAGCTGGCGCAGAAGATCGGCAAGCCCTACCGCGAGGGCTTCGTCAAGAACCGCTACGTCGGCCGCACCTTCATCATGCCGGGCCAGCAGGCGCGCATGAAGAGCGTGCGGCAGAAGCTCAACGCCATTGGTGTCGAGTTCAAGGGCCGCAACGTGCTGCTGGTCGACGACAGCATCGTGCGCGGCACCACCAGCAAGGAGATCGTGCAGATGGCCCGCGAGGCCGGTGCACGCAAGGTCTACATGGCGTCCGCTGCGCCGCCGGTGCGCTACCCCAACGTCTACGGCATCGACATGCCGACCTCCGAAGAGCTGATCGCCCACAACCGCACGCAGGAAGAGATCCGCGAGTTCATCGGCGCCGACGCGCTGATCTACCAGGACGTGGACGCGATGAAGCGGGTGGTCGGCGCGCTGAACCCGGCCATCGTCGGCTTCGAGGCCAGCTGCTTCGATGGCCAGTACATCACCGGCGACATCAGCCTGGCCGACTTCGAGGCCATCGAGACCCAGCGCACCGAGGCGCGCAAGGACGACGAGGACAGTGGCGACCGCACCCGCCTGACGCTGCAAAGCCGGGCCGAACCGAGCTGACACCATGACCGACCCCAGCACCAAGAAACGACTCCCGCGCAAGGCGCTGCCCGCAGGACTGCACCGCGACACCCTGGCCGTGCGCGAAGGCCTGCCCGCCAGCCAGTGGGGCGAGAACAGCGAGGCGCTGTTCCTCACCAGCAGCTACGTGCAGCCCGATGCGGCCACCGCCGCGCGCCGCTTCGCCGAGGAGGAAGAGGCCTTCACCTACAGCCGCTTCACCAACCCCACGGTGATGATGATGGAGCGCCGCCTGGCCGCGCTGGAAGGCACCAGCGGCTGCATCGGCACGGGCAGCGGCATGTCGGCCATCCTGCTGCTGCTGATGGGCCTGCTGAAGGCGGGGGACCACGTGGTCTGCTCGCGCAGCGTGTTCGGCTCGACCATCCGGCTGCTGCAGACCGAGATGGGCAAGTTCGGCGTGGAGTCCAGCTTCGTCTCGCAGACCGACGTGGACGAGTGGCGCGCCGCGATGCGGCCCAACACCAAGCTGCTGATGGCCGAATCGCCCACCAACCCGCTGACCGACGTGTGCGACATCGCCGCGCTGGCCGACATCGCCCACCGGGGTGGCGCCTGGCTGGCGGTGGACAACTGCTTCTGCTCGCCGGCGCTGCAGAACCCGGTGAAGTTCGGCGCCAATTTCATCATCCACTCGGGCACCAAGTACCTCGACGGCCAGGGTCGCGTGATGGCCGGCGCCCTGTGCGCGAGCGCAGAACTGGTGACCGAAAAGTTCCTGCCGATACT
>JAURXG010000147.1 GCA_030654555.1 Aquabacterium sp. | reverse complement strand
CAGATCGGCCTGGTGCCCAACACCGAATGGCTGAAGGGCACGCTGGAACTCAGCCGCCACGGCGAGATCATCGTCGACGCCAAGGGCGCGACCAACCTGCCCGGCGTCTACGCCGCGGGCGACGTGACCACGGTGCCGTTCAAGCAGATCGTGATCGCGGTGGGCGATGGCGCGAAAGCCGCGCTGGGCGCCTTCGACCACCTGATGCGCACGCCGGTGGTCACGGCCACCACGGCGCCCGCCACCGCCTGAGCGCACGCCCCCGGGCCGCCAGCCGGCGCAGGGGCACCTCGCGCCAGGGGCACAATCGCGCTCTTTTGCCCGAACGAGGGATCGCCGAGCGTGTTCAAGAACCTGATGGTGTACCGCCTGGGGGCCGATTGGCAGCCCGCCGTGGCGCAAGTGGAAGCGGCGCTGGACGGTGCCCGGTTTGCCGAATGCGGCGCCACCCAGCCCCGCGCGATGGGCTGGGTGCCGCCCCGCGGCGAGGGCCATGGCGTGCTGATCGAGGTGATCGACGGGCAGTGGCTGCTGCAGCTGATGGTCGAGTCCAAGCTGGTGCCCGGCGCGGTGATCAAACGCCAGGTCGAGGCGCTGGCCGCCCAGATCGAGAAGCAGACCGGCCGCAAGCCCGGCAAGAAGGAAACGCGGGAGCTCAAGGACCAGGCCCTGCTCGACCTGCTGCCGATGGCGTTCACCAAGCGCGCAGCGATCAAGGTGTGGATCTCGCCGGCCACCCGGCTGCTGGTGATCGACGCCGGCAGCGCCAGCCGCGCCGACGAGACGCTGACCGCGCTGACCCAGGTGCTGCCCGGCCTGTCGGCGCAGTTGATCAACACCACCGTGTCGCCGCAGGCGGCGATGGCCGACTGGCTGGTCAGCGGCGAGCCGCCCACGCCCTTCACCATCGACCGCGACTGCGAGCTGAAGGCCGCCGACGGCGAGAAGCCGGTGGTGCGCTACGCCCGCCATGCGCTCGACCTGCCCGAGATCCGCGAGCACATCGCCGCCGGCAAGCGGCCCACGCGGCTGGCGTTGACCTGGAACGACCGCGTGTCGTTCACGCTGACCGAGGGCCTGCAGCTCAAGAAGATCAGCTTCCTCGACGGCGTGTTCGAAGGCCGCAAGGCCGATGGCGACGAGGGCTTCGACGCCGATGCGGCGATCACCACCGGCGAGCTGGCGCCGATGATCGGCGAGCTGATCGATGCACTGGGCGGCGAGCAGGTTCTGGGCGCCACGCCGGCGCCGGTGCCCGGCGCTGCCGAGGCGCCGCCAGCGCCGATGACCACACCGACCATCGCACCGACCGCGCCGAAGTCGACCACCGACCGCCCGCCCTGGGAAGCCGCCCTGCCCTGAGCCGCCGCGCGCTGGCGCACCTTTGCTTACAAGCGCAAACGGCCGGGCAACGGGGGCGGCGTGAATGCGCAGGCATCATGCCTGCCATCCTCAGCATCGGAGTCCGACATGAAACCCTTCCGCCGCAGCGTTGCCCTCATCACCGCCGCCTGCCTGGCCAGCACCGGCATGCTGCAAAGCGCCCTGGCCACCTCGATCAGCACCGAGCAGGTGGCCGCCGCCAGCCTGCAAGCCGACGCGCGTTCGGCCGACCACCAGCGCCTGCAAGCGGCGCTGGACCGCGGCGACCTGGCCGCTGCGCTGCAGGCCCGCGGCGTCTCGACCGACGAACTGCGCGCCCGCGTGAATGCCCTCACCGACGCCGAGGCCGCGCAGCTGACGGCCCAGATCGACGCGGCACCGGCCGGCGGCGACGTGCTGGGCGTGCTGTTCTCGATCTTCGTGATCCTGCTGGTGACCGACATCCTGGGCTTCACCAAGGTGTTTCCGTTCACGCGTTCGATCCGCTGATCCGGCGCGCTGCGCCTCCGCGCATGCGGCGTGGCGCTGCGCTGGCTTTGGCCGCCGCGCTGGCCACCGGGCTGCCCGGCTGCGCGGTCTTCACGCTGCCGCCACAGACCGCCGCGCTGCTGCAGCAGGCTCCGGCCGATCTGCCTCGGCAAGCCGAGCGCACCGAGGTGCCGTTCTTCCCGCAGACGCCCTACCACTGCGGCCCGGCCGCGCTGGCCACGGCGCTGGCGCATGTGGGGCTGACGGCCGACGTGCAGGCGCTGGGCGAGGCGGTGTTCCTGCCCGCGCGCGAAGGAAGCCTGCAGCTGGAGATGATCGCCGGCGCCCGGCGCCACGGCGCGGTGGCCACGCGGCTGCCGGGCGAGTTGTCGGCGCTGCTGCGCGAGGTGGCGGCCGGCCATGCCGTGGTGGTGCTGCAGAACCTGGGCCTGGCCATCGCGCCACGCTGGCATTACGCCGTGCTGGTGGGCTACGACCTCGATGCCGGCGAACTGCTGCTGCGCAGCGGCACCACCGAGCGTGAGCGCCTGCCGCTGCGCACCTTCGAACACACCTGGGCACGTGGTGGGCACTGGGCCATCGCCGTGCTGCCGCCGGGTCAATGGCCGGTCACGGCGACCGAAGCCTCATCGCTGCAGGCCGCGATCGGCTTCGAACGCGCCGCGCCGCCGACCCAGGCGGCGCTGGCCTACCGCAATCTGCTCGAACGCTGGCCCGATAACCTCGTGGCGGGCATCGGCCTGGGCAATGCGCTGCAGGCCGCGGGCGATCTGACCGGGGCGGCCCGGGCCTTCAACGCCGTGGCCGAACGGCACGACAGCGCCGTGGCCTGGAACAACCTCGCGCGCCTGCACCTGGCGCGCGGTGATCCGAAGCAGGCGCTGGCAGCTGCCGAGAAAGCCGTGGCCCGTGCCACCCGGGCCGAGCCGCAGTGGCTGGCGGCCACCCGCGAGACGCTGGCGCTGGCTCGCGCTGCGGCCGGCACCTCCGCAACCCGGTAGGCGCGTGGCGGCGACCCCGAGGCCGCCGGCCACGGGACTCAGGTGTCCTTGCTGACCTTGATGGTCGGGAACTTCGAGGTGAAGTCCTTGGCCTTCTCGGCGATCTTGACCGCCACCTGGCGCGCCACGGCCTTGTAGATGCCGGCGATCTCGCCGTCGGGATCGGCCACCACGGTGGGCCGGCCCGAGTCGGCCTGTTCGCGGATGCTCATGGTCAGCGGCAGCGCGCCCAGGTACTCCAGGCCGTACTGCGCGGCCATCTTCTTGCCACCATCGGCGCCGAAGATGTGCTCGACATGGCCGCAGTTCGTGCAGATGTGCACCGCCATGTTCTCCACCAGGCCGAGGATGGGCACGCCC
>JAURXG010000166.1 GCA_030654555.1 Aquabacterium sp. | reverse complement strand
TAGTGCAGGCCGCGCAGCACGCCCTTGGCCGACATCGACTCGTTGTCCTGCACGAAGGGCCGGGCCGGGGGCAGGCCCAGCGCCGCCAGCCCGTCGGCGAAACGCTTCTGGCTGAAGCTCTCCATGAACCAGCCGCGCTCGTCACCGAACACGGCGGGTTCGATCACCACCACGTCGGGCAGTCGGGTCGGGATGAATTTCATCGGGTGTGGGGCCGGTTCAGGGCAGGTTGAGGGCTTCGGCCAGCATGCGGTCGACCCCCACCTGCCAGTCGGGCAGGCGCAGGCCGAAGGTGCGGCGCAGTTTGCCGGTGTCCAGCCGCGAGTTCAGCGGGCGTGTCGCCGGCGTCGGGTAGGCGCTGGTCAGGATCGCGGTCACGTCTTCGGGGCCGACCTTCAGCGGCACGCCGCGCTGGCGGGCCCAGCCCAGCACGTGGCGGGCGTAGCCGCACCAAGTCACCTCGCCGGCAGCCACCGCATGGTAGAGGCCGCTGACGCTCGCATCCTGCACCGCCCGGCGCAGCATGTGGGCGGTGACGTCGGCCAACAGGTCGGCGCCGGTGGGCGCGCCGAACTGGTCGTCGATCACCGTGAGGCGCTCACGCTCGCCGGCCAGGCGCAGCATGGTGCGGGCGAAGTTGCCGCCGCGAGCGGCATGCACCCAGCTGGTCCGCAGGATCAGGTGCCGGCAGCCGCTGGCGGCGATCAAGGCCTCGCTCTCGAGCTTGCTGCGGCCATAAACGCTGAGCGGGCCGGTGGTCGCCGCTTCGTCACGGGCGTGATCGCCGCTGCCATCGAAGACGTAATCGGTGCTGAAGTGCACCAGCCAGCCGCCCAGGTCGGCCATCACCCGCGCCACGGCGCCGGGCGCCAGCGCGTTGACGGTGCGTGCCGCGTCGGCATCGGATTCGGCCTGGTCGACGGCGGTGTAGGCGCCGGCGTTGACCACGACGTCGGGCCGCAGCGCGCGCAGCGCCTCTGCCAGGGCGTCGGGGCGGGCCAGGTCGCCGCCGGCATCGCGGGGCAGGGCGATCAACTCGCCCAGCGGCGCCAGCGCGCGGCGCAGTTCCCAGCCCACCTGGCCGTTGGGGCCCAACAGAATCATTCGCATGGATGAAAGGGGTGCTGCGCGCCCGTGTGGCGTCGAGCGCCGCCACCGGGTCTTGTGGAGGGTTGAGAGTCGCGCGATTCTAGGGATCACACGCTGCCGACCGATTGCCCGAAAACAGGCGCGCAGCACCCTCAACCCGCAAAAACGGCTGGTCGCGGATAATAGCCGGCTAATGACCGACCAAACCACCACCGCCGACCCGACTGTCGACTCCTCCGTCTTGTCGCCCGAACAAGCCGCCGCCGACGCCTCGCCGCAGCGCTTCGACACCCTGCCACTCGACGCCAAGCTGCTGCGCGCCGTGGCCGATTCCGGCTACACCGCGATGACGCCGATCCAGGCCAAGGCGATCCCGCTGGTGCTGGCCGGGCGCGACGTGATGGGGGCCGCGCAGACCGGCACCGGCAAGACGGCGGCCTTCTCGATCCCGCTGCTGCAGAAGATGATGAAGCACGAGACGGCGTCGATGTCGCCGGCGCGGCACCCGGTGCGCGCGCTGGTGCTCACGCCCACGCGGGAGCTGGCCGACCAGGTGGCCAACAACGTCAAGACCTACGCCAAGCACACCCAGCTGCGCTCGACCGTGGTGTTCGGTGGCATCGACATGAAGCCGCAGACCGCCGAGCTCAAGCGCGGCGTCGAGGTGCTGATCGCCACGCCGGGCCGGCTGCTCGACCACATCGAGGCCAAGAACTGCGTGCTCAACCAGGTCGAGTACGTGGTGCTCGACGAAGCCGACCGCATGCTCGACATCGGCTTCCTGCCCGACCTGCAGCGCATCCTGAGCTACCTGCCCAAGGGCAACCGCCAGACGCTGCTGTTCTCGGCCACCTTCTCGCCCGAGATCCGCAAGCTGGCGCAGAGTTATCTGCAGGACCCGATCACGGTGGAAGTGGCGCGCGCCAACGCCACCGCCACCAACGTCGAGCAGCGCTTCTACAGCGTGGCCGAGGACGACAAGCGCGCGGTGGTGCGCCAGTTGATCAAGACGCGTGAGCTCACGCAGGCCATCGTCTTCGTCAACTCCAAGCTGGGCGCGGCGCGGCTGGCCCGTTCGTTCGAGCGCGAGGGCATGAAGACCGCCGCGCTGCACGGCGACAAGAGCCAGGACGAGCGCCTGAAGTCGCTGGAAGCCTTCAAGCGCGGCGAGGTCGAGCTGCTGGTGGCCACCGACGTGGCCGCACGCGGCCTCGACATCGCCGACCTGCCGGCGGTGTTCAACTTCGACGTGCCGTACAACGCCGAAGACTATGTGCACCGCATCGGCCGCACCGGCCGCGCCGGCGCCTCCGGGCTGGCCGTCACGCTGGTCGACCGCGACGACGTGCGCCTGGTCGGCGACATCGAGCGGCTGATCAAGAAGAAGATCGAGATCGAACCGTTCGAGCTGGTCGACGACCGGCCGCGCCGTGCGCCCTACCGCGCCCGCGAGGGTGCCGACGAGCGGCCCGAACGGGCGCCACGCGAGGCGCGTGAAGGCGTTGAGGTTGAACGAGCGCCGCGCGACGTCGAGCGCTTCAGCCGTGAACCCGAGCGGTTTGTCCGCGAGGCCGAGCGCCCGCGCCGCAGCGGGCCGCCGCCCGATCCGCTGTTCGACAAGCCCTACGAGGCGCCGGCCGAGGCCGCCGACAAGCCCGCCTGGGAACAGAAGGCGACGATGCCGTCCGCCCCGGTGCGTGGGCTGTCGCCCAACATCCGCAGCAAGCGCAAGGTGGCGTCGCTGCTGGGGGGCGGCAACACCTGAGCGTCGCCGCTTCAAGGCAGACCGGGCCTGAAGCGCTTTCGCTGATCAGCCCGCCAGCCAGCTGAAAACCGCCGGCAGCCGTCCGCCCAGCGGGGCGCCTGGCGACGCCCGCCAGGCCTGCACGCTGCGGCTGTCGCAGCGCTCGCCGGGCAGGGTCAGGCCGCAGGCCACCGCCAGTTGCGTGCCGGGCTGCAAGTGCTGCACCAGCGCGGCCAGCAGCGCGTCGTTGCGGTAGGGCGTCTCGATGGCGATCTGGGTCTGGCCCAGCCGGCGCGACACGGCCTCCAGCTCGCGGATGCGTGCCGCACGCGCCGCCGGCTCCACCGGCAGGTAACCGACGAAGGCGAAACTCTGGCCGTTCAACCCGCTGGCGGCCAGCGCCAGCAGCAGCGAACTCGGCCCCGACATCGGCACCACCACGATGCCCAGCGCATGGGCCGCCTGCACCAGCGCTGCGCCCGGGTCGGCCACCGCGGGCAGGCCGGCTTCCGACAGCAAGCCGATGTCGTGGCCCGCCAGGGCCGCGGCCAGCAGCGGCTTCAGGTCGGGCGCGGGCGCACCGACCTTGCCCGCCGCGCCACCCTTGGGCGGGCGTGGCAGCTCGGTGATCTGGATCTGCTGCAGCGGCAGCGCCAGCGGCACCAGCGCATGCACCCGCTTGAGCAGCGCGCGCGTGGTCTTGGCGTTCTCGGCCACCCAGTGGCCCAGCGTGGCGGCGCGTGCGATCACCGCCTGCGGCAGCACCTCGCGCAGGTCGACCTCGGTGTCGGTGCCCAGGTCCAGCGCATTGGGCACCAGCACCAGCTTGCCGCGTGGCTTGGCCTGCGCTGCGGTCATGCGGGCACCGCCAGAGGATCGACGCCCGCCTGGCGCAGCAGTGCGCAGGTGCCGATCAGCGGCAGGCCCACCAGCGCGGTGGGGTCGTCGGAGGCGATGGCCTCGAGCAGCGCGATGCCCAGCGTCTCGCACTTGGCGCTGCCGGCGCAGTCGTAGGGCTGCTCCAGCCGCAGGTAGTGCTCGATCTCGGCATCGCTGTAGTGGCGAAACCGCACCGTCACCGGCACCTCCAGCCCCTGTGCAAAGCCGGTGGCCGGCCGCACCACCGCCAGCGCGGTGTGGAACACCACGCTGCGTCCACGCAGCGCCCGCAGCTGCGCCACCGCGCGCTCGTGGCCGCCGGGCTTGCCGATGGGCTGGCCGTCCAGATCGGCCACCTGGTCGGCGCCGATCACCACCGCGTCGGCGTGCCGGCTGGCCACCTCCAGCGCCTTTTCCATCGCCAGCCGCCGGGCCAGATCGGCCGGCGCTTCGCCGAGGCGGGGGTGCTCCGCCACGCGGGGCGCGTCCACGTCGAAGGGCATTCGCAGGCGCTGCAGCAACTCGCGCCGGTAGGGCGAGGTGGATGCCAGCACCAGGCGCGGCCGGCCTGGGGAAAGGGGCAGGGACATGACCCGGATTGTCCCATCGCCGCACCGTACACTGCCCCGATGAAACGGCAACACGATCCGTTGCGGCTCGACGTGGCCGCATTCACCGACGACGGCGCGCAGCTCTCGGGCCGCTGGCCGGGCGCCTCGCTCACGCGCCTGGCCGAGGGCCAGAGTCCGCCGCAGGACGTCGCGCTGCCCGAGGTGGTCTGGGCGGCGCAGGGCGAGCGGCGCGCGGTGACCGCTGGCGAGGCCGAGTTGTGGCTGGCGTTGCAGGTGCAGGCGCCGGTCTGGCTGACCTGCCAGCGCTGCCTGCAACCCTACGAGGTGCCGCTGGCGCTCGAGCGTCGCCTGCGCTTCGTGCGCGGCGAGGCCCAGGCCGAGGCCCTGGATGCCGAGAGCGAGGACGACGTGCTGGCGCTCAGCCGCTCGCTCGACCTGCGCGAGCTGGTGGAAGACGAACTGCTGCTGGCGCTGCCGATCGTGCCGCGCCACGAGGTATGTCCGCAGCCGCTGCCGATGGCCGTCGAGGCCGATCCGCTGCCCGAAGGCGAGGCCGAACGTCCGAATCCGTTTGCGGTGCTGCAGGGGCTCAAGCGGGCCAAGCCCGGCGACGGGCGCTGAAGCAGGACCGCTGCAAACGGCACGTCTGCATTGCCTGCGTGGTGCTATACTCGCGGGCTTTTCCCAGTGGCACCCATGGCGTGGCCGGTCCGATTCGATCGGGCCACGCAGGCCGGGCGCCACCGCAACCGTTTCGACGGGCGCGTGGTTCGGCACCTTGCCCGCTGCGCGCCACCAGCCCGATCAGGAGATCCCCATGGCCGTTCAACAGAACAAGAAGTCGCCTTCCAAGCGCGGCATGCACCGCTCGCACAACGCCCTGGTGACCCCGGGCACGGCGATCGAGCCGACCACCGGTGAAGTGCACCTGCGCCACCACATCAGCCCCACCGGCTTCTACCGCGGCCGCAAGGTGCTCAAGACCAAGGCCGACGCCTGATCCAGCGCCCGTCTGAGGTGTCGGCACGCAGGGCGTGCCGCTGGCGCCGCAGCGATTGAGCCTGCCCGTGATCGACAGTCAACACCCGGCCCCGCCTGGCGCGAGGCCGGGTTTCGTCGTTGTTGAGGCGTCATGGCAGTCTCCGCGCCTGCCCGCCTGATCGTCTGCCGCCCACATCTTCTTGCCGTCCGCCTTGCCCGCCTCACACCCGCATCCGTCCCTGCCTCCGCTGTCGCGCGTGCGTGTCGCCGTCGATTGCATGGGTGGCGACCACGGGCCGTCGGTCACCCTTCCGGCTTGTCGCAGCTTCCTCGATGCCCACCCGCTGGCCGACCTGGTGCTGGTGGGCACGGCCGAGGCGCTGGCCGGTGCCCGCGGCTGGCCGCGCACCACGCTGGTCACCGCCACCGAGGTGGTGGCGATGGACGATGCCATCGAGGTGGCGCTGCGCCGCAAGCGCGATTCGTCGATGCGCGTGGCCATCACCCAGCTCAAGCGCGGCGATGATGGCCGGGACGGCGCCGACGTGTGCGTGTCGGCCGGCAACACCGGCGCCCTGATGGCGCTGGCGCGCTACGTGCTCAAGACCTTCGACGGCATCGACCGCCCGGCCATCGCCGCGCTGCTGCCCAACATGAAGGGCGGCTTCACCAAGGTGCTCGACCTGGGTGCCAACGTCGATTGCTCGGCCGAGCACCTGTTGCAGTTCGCGGTGATGGGCAGCGCCCTGGTCAGTGCGCTCGACGGCAACGAAGAGCCCAGCGTGGGCCTGCTCAACATCGGCGAAGAAGCCATCAAGGGCAGCGAAACCATCAAGGCCGCGGGCGAACTGCTGCGGGCGGCGGGCGCGGCCGGCCAGATCAACTTCTACGGCAACATCGAAGGCAACGACATCTTCAAGGGCACCACCGACCTGGTGGTGTGCGACGGCTTCGTCGGCAACGTGCTGCTCAAGACCAGCGAGGGCCTGGCCGGCATGATGAGCCAGTTCATCAAGCAGGAGTT
>JAURXG010000163.1 GCA_030654555.1 Aquabacterium sp. | reverse complement strand
CGCCTGCCGCGCCGGGCCCCCGGTGCACCGCCGCCGCCCGGGCTTCCCCCGCCGATGACCCTCACACCCGCCCAACGCCAAACCCTCAACTGGACCGCCCTGGCCGCCGTCGCCGCGCTGCTGCTGTGGCTGCTGGCGCCGGTGCTCACGCCCTTCGTGGTGGCGGGGGTGCTGGCCTATGCCCTGCATCCGGTGGTCGAGCAATTGGTCGCCAGGCGCTGGCCGCGCTTGCTGGCGGTGCTGCTGGTCGAGGTCAGCGCGCTGCTGCTGGCGCTGGCGGTGCTGCTGCTGATCGTGCCGGTGATGGCCAAGGAGCTGCCGCTGCTGAAGGCCCAGGTGCCGGTGCTGCTCGACGGCCTGAACACCTGGCTGGGCCCGCTGTTGGCGCGGCTGGGCATCAACGTCAACCTGGACCTGGCCAGCATCAAGGCCTGGCTGGCCCAGTTGCTCGACGCCAACCTGGGCGACTGGCTGTCCACCGCGCTGGCATCGGCACGCATCGGCGGCAGCGTGCTGCTGTCGCTGCTGGGCAATGCCGTGCTGGTGCCGGTGGTGCTGTTCTACCTGCTGATGGACTGGCTGCGCCTGGTCAGGCGCCTGCAGGCGCTGGTGCCGCCGCGCCTGCGCGATGCGGTGCACGGCTTCTTCGACGAATGCGACACGGTGCTGGGCCAGTACCTGCGTGGCCAGTTGCTGGTGATGGTGGCGCTGGCGGTGTTCTACGCGGCCGCGTTGACGGCCGTGGGCTTCGACCTGGCGTTGCCGGTGGGCGTGTTCACCGGGCTGGCGGTGGCGATTCCCTACCTGGGTTTCGGCCTGGGGATGGCGCTGGCGCTGCTGGCGGCGCTGCTGCAATTTGCCAGCCTCACCGGCGTGCTGCTGGTGGCGGCGGTGTATGGGCTTGGCCAGTTGCTGGAGAGCTTCGTGCTCACGCCGCGGCTGGTGGGCGAGCGCATCGGCCTGGGGCCGCTGGCGGTGATCTTCGCGCTGATGGCCTTCGGCCAGCTGTTCGGCTTCGTCGGCGTGCTGATCGCGCTGCCGGCCAGTGCCGTGGCGCTGGTGGCGCTGCGCCGCGCGCATGCGGCCTACCTGCGCAGCCGCTTGTTCGCGGGGGGCTGAGGGCATGAAACAGCTGCCGCTGCCCATCACCCCGCCGCCGGCCGAAGGTTTCGACCAGCTGGTGGTGGGCCGCAACGCCGAAGCGGTGCAGCACCTGCGGGGGTTGATGCCCGGCGCCGGCGCCGCCGCGCCGGTGTACCTGTGGGGCGAGGCCGGCAGCGGCAAGACGCGGCTGCTGCGTGCGCTGGCCGCGATGCACCAGGGGCAGGGCGAGCGCATCGGCTGGTTCGACGCCGACGACGCGCTGCCCTGGGTGCTGGACGAAGGCTGGAGCCTGGTGGTGGTCGACCGCAGCGAGGCGCTGGACGCCGAGCACCAGCAGGCGGCGTTTGCGCTGTTCGTCGAGGCGGGCAGCCACGGTGTGCAATGGGCGGCGGCCGGCCGGCTGCCACCGGTTGACCTGCCGCTGCGCGACGACCTGCGCAGCCGCCTGGGCTGGGGCCATGTGTTTGCACTGCAGCCGCTGGCCGAGCCCGAAACCCGCGCCGCACTGCGCCGCGAGGCCGACCGCCGCGGCATCTTCCTGTCGGACGAGGTGATGGACTACCTGCTCACACGATTTCGCCGCGACATGGCGCACCTGATGGCGCTGCTAGCCCGGCTGGACGGCTTTGCACTGGCCGAGAAGCGCGCGGTGACCGTGCCGCTGCTCAAGAAGATGCTGGCCGAGCAAGGCAATCCCGCATGAAGCTCGCCCTGTTCGACCTCGACGGCACGCTGATCCCCGGCGACAGCGACCACGCCTTCGGCGAGTTCATGGTCAGCCAGGGCTGGGTGGACGCGCAGCTGCACCGACAACGCAACGACGCGTTCTACCGCCAGTACCAGGCCGGCACGCTGGACATCGACGAGTACATCGCCTTCACCACCGGCGCCTGGCGCTTGCGCCCGCTCGCCGAGCAGGCCGCGGCCAGTGCGCGCTTCATCACCGAGGTGATGCAGCCGCAGCTGCTGCCGCCGGCCTTCGAGCTGCTGGCGCGCCACCGCGCGGCCGTCGACCTGATCGCCATCGTCACCGCCACCATCGAGTTCATCACCCGGCCGATCGCCGATGCCTTCGGCGTCGAGCACCTGCTGGCGGTGCAGCTCGAGCGCGGCGCCGATGGCGCGGCCACCGGCCGCATCCTGGGCGTGCCCTCGTTCCGCGAGGGCAAGATAGACCGCGTGCACCAGTGGCTGGCCCGCCTGGGCCACCGGCTGGCCGATTTCGAGGCCAGCGTGTTCTACAGTGATTCCACCAACGACCTGCCGCTGCTCGAGCTGGTGAGCGAACCGGTGGCCACCAATCCCAGCCCGGCGCTCGAGGCAATTGCCCTCGAACGCGGCTGGCGCATCCTGAGGTTGTTCGCATGATCAAGAAATTCATCAACCGGTTGCTGGGCAAGGGCGCTGCGGCGGCCGCTGCCGATCCGGCCCCTGCCGCAGCGCCCGTGGCGCCGCGCATCCCCACCGGCAAGCGGGTGGAAGTGCCCGCCAGCGAGCACGGCATCGACCCCGACCTGGTCGACGAGCGCGCCGTCAAGGTGGTGCGCACGCTGCACCAGGCCGGCTTCCAGGCCTACGTGGTGGGCGGCGCGGTGCGCGACCTGCTGGTGGGGCTGCGCCCGAAGGACTTCGACGTGGCCACCGACGCCACGCCCGAGCAGGTGAAGGGGCTGTTCCGCCGGGCCTTCATCATCGGCCGGCGTTTCCGCATCGTGCACGTGATCCACGGCCGCGGCCGCGACCACGAGGTGATCGAGGTGTCCACCTTCCGCGCCTACATGGACAACAGCGAGGCCACGCAGGTCGAGGGCAACGAGAAGACCAGCCGGGCCGCACTGGCCGGCTCGGCGCACGCGGTGGACGCCAGCGGCCGGGTGCTGCGCGACAACGTCTGGGGCCCGCAGGTCGAGGATGCCGCGCGGCGCGACTTCACCGTCAATGCGATGTACTCCGACCCCGAAAGCCAGATCGTGGTCGACTACCACCACGGCCTCGCCGACGTGAAGAAGAAGCTGCTGCGCCTGATCGGC
>JAURXG010000162.1 GCA_030654555.1 Aquabacterium sp. | reverse complement strand
GCTGCGCCATGTCTACCTGCCCAGCGCCACCAGCTGGGTGTTCAGCTCGCTGCACACCAGCGTGGGCCTGGCCTTCGTCGGCGCGGTGGTGGGCGAGTACCTGGGCTCGGCCAGCGGCGTGGGCTACCTGATCCACCAGGCCGAGGGCGTGTTCGACATCAACACGGTGATGGCCGGCATCCTGGTGCTGACCGGCTTCGCGCTGGCGCTCGACGGCGCCGTGGGCCGCATCGAGCGCCGGCTGATGAAGTGGCAGCCCAAGGGCGGCGAGACCGAGAAGCTCTGATCAGCCCGGCGCGAAGCGCTGGTCGATCGCGTCCAGCAGCGCCATCAGGTCGGCCTGCAGCCGGTCGAAGCCGGCGTGCTTGCGCACCGTGGTCTCGTCCATGTACAGCCGCTTGTTCACCTCCAGCTGCAGGCTGTGGCGGCCGGCCGCCGGGTCGGCATGGGCACGCACCAGCTCCACGCCCTTGAACGGATCGTTGACGGCCACGTCGTAGCCCTGGGCCGTCAGCACCTCGCGCACGAAGGCGGTGAACGCGGGCGCGCAGGTGGTGCCATCGCGGTCGCCCAGCACCATGTCGGCGCGCGGCCGGCCGGCGCCGCCCTCGCCCATGGTGCCGCTCACCGCGTTCATCGAATGGCAGTTCAGGTGGTAGACCACGCCGTGCCGGGCATGGGCCGCATCCAGCAGGCCACGCAGCGCCTGGTGGTAAGGCACATGGCAGCGCGCGATGCGCTGGCGCAATTCCTGCACTGTGAGCTGGCGGTCGTAGATCGGCCGCCCGTCGTCCAGCGTGCGCCAGACCAGCGCCTTGCCGATGCGCGCCTTGCCGCTGGGCACATGCTCGTCGGGCCAGGGCTCGCCCAGCAGGTCGAGGTCGATGTCGCCGGCATGGCGGTTGGGGTCGAGGTAGGTTCTTGGAAACAACGCCGCCAGCAGCGGAATGCCGCGCTCGGTGGCCGGAAGGTACAGCTCGTCGATGAAACAGTCTTCACCGTCACGCAGGTCGGATTCGGGCAGCGCCGCGCCGAAATCGGCCGGCATGCAGAAGCCCGAATGCGGGGAATCCAGCACCAGCGGACGCACCGCCAGGTGGGGGCCATGGATGCGCAGCACGTCGTCGGTCATGCGCGCCAGTATCGCGCGGCGCCGCCCCGGCGCAGGCCGTGGATCGGGGTCGCACCTTATCGGGGCGACCCGTATGGCGGGCCCGGGGCCAGCCGATAGCATGACGAGCCCGCTGCCACAATCGGCAGCCTTTTGGTGCGCGGCCGACGCTCGACACCCACCGCCGCCGCCCGAACATCCCATCACCGCCGCAGGAGCCTGACCATGATCGAACGCGATTTGCGCACCCTGATCGAAGACGTGCGCGAGGGCAAGCTGCCGCGCCGCAGTTTCATCCAGCAGATGGTGGCGGTGGGCCTGACCGCCCCGATGGCGTCGATGATGCTGATGCACGAAGGCGTGGCCCAGACCCAGGCAGCGCTGCCCTACAAGCCCACCAAGCGCGGCGGCGGCGGCACGCTCAAGCTGCTGTACTGGCAGGCGGCGGTGCACCTGAACCCGCACTACGCCGGCGGCACCAAGGACCAGGACGCCAGCCGCATCTTCTACGAGCCGCTGGCCGGCTGGGACAGCGAAGGCAATCTCATCCCCTGCCTGGCCGCCGAGATCCCGACGCGCGCCAACGGCGGCCTGTCGGCCGACGGCAAGAGCGTGGTCTGGAAGCTGAAGAAGGGCGTCACCTGGCACGACGGCAAGCCCTTCACCGCCGACGACGTGCTGTTCACCGCCGCGTATGCCGGCGACCCGGCCGCCGCGATGGTCACCGTCGCGACCTACAAGGACATCAAGGTCACCAAGGTCGACGCGCACACGGTGCGCATCGACTACCCCAAGCCCACCCCGTTCTGGGCCGAGGCCCTGGTGGGCTCGGCCGGCCTGATCCTGCCCAAGCATGTGTTCGAGCCCTTCATGGGCGCCAAGTCGCGCGACAACCCGGCCAATACCCGGCCGGTGGGCACGGGGCCGTACAAGATCGTCGACTTCAAGCCCGGTGACACGCTGCGTGCCGAGGCCTTCAAGGAATACCACATCCCGAACCAGCCGTTCTTCGACGCACTCGAGGTCAAGGGCGGCGGCGATGCCACCAGCGCCGCCCGCGCCGTGCTGCAGACGGCCGAGTACGACGTGGGCTGGAACCTGGCGGTGGAGGACGAGATCCTCAAGCGCCTGGAGGCCGCCGGCAAGGGCAAGATGGAATTCAAGGCCGGCAGCGACATCGAGTTCGTCTCGCTCAACGTCACCGACCCCTGGAACGAGGTGGACGGTGAGCGCGCCAGCGCCAAGAGCAAGCACCCCGCCTTCAGCGACAAGGTGGTGCGCGACGCGATGAGCCTGCTGATCGACCGCAAGGGCATCCAGGAGGTCATCTACGGCCGCGGCGCCGTCACCACCAGCAACTTCCTGAACAACCCGCCGCGCTTTCGCAGCCCCAACACCAAGTACGAGTTCAACATCGACAAGGCCAACGCCCTGCTCGAAGGCGCGGGCTGGAAGAAAGGTGCCGACGGCATCCGCGCCAAGGGCAACGTCAAGCTGAAGTTCGTCTACCAGACCTCGGTGAGCGGCCCGCGCCAGAAGTGCCAGGCCATCATCAAGGATGCCTGCACCAAGGCCGGCATCGACCTGGAGCTCAAGAGCGTGGTGGCCGCGGTGTTCTTCGGCAGCGACTTCGCCAACCCGGACACCTACCAGAAGTTCTGGGCCGACATGCAGATGTTCACCACCACCATGACGCAGCCCGACCCGCAGCTGTTCATGGAGCAGTTCACCACCGCCCAGCACTCGCAGAAGGCCAACAAGTGGGCCAGCCGCAACCTGGTGCGCTGGAGCAGCAAGGAGTACGACGACACCTTCGCCGCCGCGCAGGTCGAACTCGACCCCGTCAAGCGGGCCGCCATGTTCATCAAGCTCAACGACCTGGTGGTCAACGACGGCTACGTGATCCCGCTGTTCGCGCGCCCGCGCCCGGTGGGGGTGGTCAACAAGATGGCCATCCAGAGCTCGGCCTGGGACAGCCTGACCTGGGCCATCGGCTACTGGTACCGCGAGAGCTGACCCACCCCCGAAGCGCCTGCGGCGCGCCCCCTCAAGGGGGCGCCGCTGGCGGGCCGGCAGAGCCGGTTCCGCGGCGGCCGCTGGACTGGCTGCGGCGATTGATCTTCCTGCCTCCTTGCACGCCAACGGGCCCTTGCTGTCTTGTTCAACTACATCCTCCGTCGCCTGCTGATCGCGCTGCCCAGCCTGCTGGGCATCAGCATCGTGCTGTTCACGGTGCTGGCGCTGGCACCGGGCGATCCGTTCGAAGACTTGGCCAACAACCCGTCGGTGCCGCCCGAGGTGCGCATGGCCCTGCGCGCGCAGTTCGGCCTGGACGACCCGATCTGGCAGCGCTACCTGCTGTGGCTGACCAGCATGTTCCAGGGCAACTGGGGCTTCAGCTTCGTCAGCCGCATCGACGTCGACGTGCTGATCACGCAGCGCATCCCGGTCACGCTGGCGGTGATCGGCCTGTCGCAGTTGCTGGCCATCCTGGTGGCGCTGCCGGTGGGCATCCTGGCCGCGGCAAAGCCCTATTCCTGGTTCGACCGCATCGCCAGCACGCTGGCCTTCGTGGGCTTTTCGCTGCCCACGTTCTTCACCGGCGTGATCTTCATCCTGTTCTTCAGCATCTACCTGGGCTGGTTCCCGTTCGTCTACCGCAGCGACCTGTCGGCCACCGGGCTGGACTGGTGGTGGCAGCAGTTCAAGCAGTCGATCATGCCGATCACGGTGCTGGGGCTGTTCCAGGGCGCCAGCATGATGCGCTACGTGCGCTCGGCGGTGCTCGACGTGATCCGCCTGGACTACGTCACCACCGCGCGCAGCAAGGGCCTGTCCGAGCGCACCGTGATCACCAAGCACGTGGTGCGCAATGCGCTGATCCCGGTGGTCACGCTGATGGCGCTGCAGATGCCGGCGGTGTTCGGCGGCGCCATCGTCACCGAGCAGATCTTCCGCATCCCCGGCATCGGCAGCCTGCTGATCGACGCCATCCTGCGCAACGACACGCCGGTGATCATGGCGGTCACCTTCGTGTTCAGCTGCCTCGTGATCCTCTTCAACCTGATTGCAGACCTGCTCTATGGCTGGCTCGACCCCCGCATCAGCTACAAGTGAGCTGACGCGGCCTCGCGTCAGCACCTCGCCCTGGGCCGAGGCCTGGCGGCGCTTCAAGCGCCACCGGCTGGCCTTCTGGAGCCTGTGGGTGCTGGGCTTCATGGTGCTGGCCGTGCTGCTGGGGCCGCTGGTCTACAAGGTGGGCATCAACGATGTCGACTTCAAGGCGCGCCTGGCCCCGCCCGGCGGCGGCCACCTGTTCGGCACCGACGACCTCGGCCGCGACCTGCTGGCGCGCATGCTGTACGGCGGGCGCATCAGCCTGGCGGTGGGCCTGGCGGCGATGCTGATGGCCATCACCGTGGGCGTGATCATCGGCGCCATTGCCGGCATGGCCCGCGGCTGGGTCGACTCGCTGCTGATGTGGCTGACCGACCTGTTCCTGAGCCTGCCGCAACTGCCGCTGCTGCTGCTGCTGATCTTCCTGTTCCGCGAGCCGCTGAAGGCGGCCTTCGGGCTGGAGGTGGGCATCTTCATCCTCATCGTCGCGGTGATCGGCGGCTTTCGCTGGATGCCGGTGGCGCGCCTGGTGCGGGCCCAGTTCTTCAGCCTGCGCGAGAAGGAGTT